>JAVBSA010000304.1:0-11143 GCA_031556915.1 Victivallis sp. | reverse complement strand
ACCCTTCAGGAAATCCGGCCGGATCACCTCTCGATCTACTATTACGGCCACAACAACGAATCGCCCGAACGGATCCAGAAGATCGTCGTGGAGAACCTGAAGAAGCATTATCTCGATCGCGTTGAAATCGGCGAAAGGGATGCGATATGAAGCCTCTATGCCTGGCGCTTCTTTACTTCGCCGTCGCGGCGTTGGCCGCCTTCGACGGCAGGGAATGGAATGTGTTTCTGAACACGGTTCCCCCGGCCTCTTACGACAGGATTCCGGCGGCGCCTTCCGTCACGGTGAAGATGGCCGGCGACACCATCGACCTTGCCCGGTTGGCGGGCGGGTTTCATGCCGGGGCGGAAGCGGTTCTCTATTGCGAGTTCGAGGCCGCCGAAGCCAGGACCGTGCGCGCCGGAGCCGCCGCCGACTGGTGGATGGAGATTTACCTCAACGGCGAGCTGATTTTGAGCACCATGGCGCAGGGCAACCGGGTCGAAATCAACCGGAACGCCTATGTGTTCGACCTCCCGCTCAAACAGGGGAAAAACCTGCTGGCGGCGCGGGTGAAAAGCGGTTCTTCCGGCTGGAAATTCGTCCTCGGCACGCCCGACCCGGCAAAACCGAACCGCGTTTTTACGGCGAATGACGAATGGAAAGTGGTCGACATGACGGACCTTGCCGTCAAACCCGGCAGCGCACTCGACCAGAGCGCGTTTTCGGAGAATCCGCGTATCGGCGGCGGGAACGCGCTCCCGCGCATCGGCATCGGTGCCGACGGCAAGCTGATTGTGGAGGGGCGGCCCGATCTCTCCGTGCGCTTCCGCGGTTCCGGTTCGCACACCACCTGGCTCTTCGGACACGCCCGGAAAAATCCGGATTGGAAACTCATCTGGCGGAAAAACGCCGCCATGGCGCGCACGCAAGGCTACAACCTCATCCGCCTCTGGACCGATTCCTTATGCACCTCGGGCGAAGACATGGTGATCTCCCCCGACACGCTCGACAAGATGGATTATTTCATCGCCACGCTGAACGAACAGCGGATTTACACCTTCCTGACCGTCGGCTCCTATGGGCTTTACCTCAAGGCGAAGTACTGGGAGACTCCCGCGCCGGGAGAACGGCTCGATTACAAGGCCCGGATGTACCTTGGCGATCCGCAGCTCCGGCTCGCCTGGAAAACCGGCGTGGAAACTCTGATGAACCGCATCAACCCCTATACCGGGCGCGCCTGGAAGGACGACCCCGCCATCGCCTGCGTCGAGCTCTACAACGAACAGGAATTCGGCTTGCTCCGCCCGGAAAAATTTGCCCCGGCGACCCGGAACGAATTCAATGTGAAATTCCGCGAATATCTCAAGCGCAAATACGGTACGTTGCAGAGACTCGCTCAAATGTGGGGTGAAAAAGCTCCGGAGTCGTGGGAAGCGATCGAGATTCCGAATGCTTTCCCGGCCGGCAGCAAATCCCGGTGCGACGACGATTTCGCCTTGCTCTGCACCGAGCTTTCGGTCGAAAACGCAACATGGATGCGCGACACGCTGCGCGCAACCGGCTACCGCGGATTGGTCGCCCAATACAATCTCTCCCGCTGGTTCGGGGGGCAGGAGGCGCGGTTCCAGACGACGCAGCTCTCCATTTCCAACACCTATTTCAACCACCCGAGCAATTTCGACCGGCCCGGTTCGCGCTGCCGCCAGAATAGCTCGATTGAAAGCGCCGCTTCCTACTGGCGCGACGTCGCCGTGATGCGTTTCGCGGACCGGCCGATGATGGTGACCGAGTACAACCACCCTTTCTGGAACAAATACCAGTATGAGGGCGGGCTGCTGTTCGGCGCTTACTCCGCGCTTCAGGGATTCGATGGGCTGATGGTTCATGACGAGCCGGTCTTCCATTACCTCGGGGAAGGGGTGGACTGCTTTGCGGTGGGGCGTTCCCCCGTGCTGCGCGCCGGCGAATTCGTGCTGGCCAACCTCTTCATGCGAAGAGACGTAAAACCGTCGCCGCACCGGGTGGAATTGCAGATTCCGCGGAGCTTCCTGGAGCAGCCGGGCAACAGCGCGCTCTCCGTCTCCTGGGAGCAGAGTAAACTGGCGCTGCTGACCGGATTCAGCGTGGCTTTGCCGGGATTGAAGCCCGAAAGCGGCGTCGGAACGGCTCCGGCCCCCGATTTCGCGATCGCGCCGGATGGCGGCTCGGAACTCAAGGCGGCGGGCGGCGGCTGGGCGCTCGAGGCGTCGGATCGCGCCAACGGGCGTTTCACCGCCGCCGGGGCCGTCGCTTCCATGAAAAAGCTAGGAGTGCTCCCCGTGGATAACGCGAGCGATCCCGGGAGTGAAATCTTTCAGTCCGACACCGGGGAGATCACGCTGCGCCGCAAAGATAAGGTGCTGACCGTCGTCACGCCGCGCACGGAAGGCGCCGCTTTGCCGGAGAACCGGGGCGAAAGGCTCGGAGTGTTGAACATCGTCCGCAGTTCCGTACCCGCCATGGTCGCCGCCTGTTCGGTCGACGGCGCGGCGCTGGCCGACAGCCGCCGGATCGTATTGGTTTATTCGACCCGCGCGGCGAACAGCGGCATGGAACTCTCGGCCGACGAGGTGACATTGGTGAAGCGGGGTACGACGCCGGTCCTGCTTCAGACCGGCAAACTCGAACTCGTGCTGAAGAATTCAAACAAACTGTCGCTGTACGCGCTCGGCTTCGACGGTTCGCGGCGGGAGAAACTTCCGGTGAAATCTTCGGGAAAAGCATTGGCGATTTCCATCGATACCGGTATATTGAAAGACGGCCCTGCCGCTTTCTTTGAACTTGTTGCGGAATAACAGGGGGAACAACATGAGAAACAAACGATTTTTCACACTGATCGAACTGCTCGTCGTGATCGCGATTATCGCGATTCTCGCCTCGATGCTTCTGCCTGCCCTCAGCAAGGCGCGGGAACGCGGCCACCAGATCAAATGCATCGGCAGCATGAGGCAGATGGGAACCGGAGTCACCCTGTACGCCGACCAGTCCGGCGGGTGGGCCCCGCCTCACAAAGACGCCGACGGCAAGAACGAGTGGTACAATAACCTGGCTTTCACCCAGAGCATCGGCGTCCGGGTCTGGAATCCCGATTGGGGCGTCGGGTTCTGGGATAAAAACTTCATCTGCCCCAAAGCGACCCGTTCGTATAACAGTCAGGCGCTCGACCGTTTTCGCGGCCCGCAGTACGCCTACGGCATGACCTGCTACGGGGCGACTTACCTCAAGGCGGGAGCGCCCGCCAGCGATTACGATTTGTTCCGGGCGGTATTTCTCACCAAAGTGCGGAAACCGACCGAGCGGCTGCTGTTCACCGAAGTCACCGACAACGGGCTGGCCACTTCGTCGAGGCGCGATCCGGCGCAGAACTGGTGGGTCACCGGCGACAACCCGGCCGATTACTCCTCCAACCCCGCCTACCGCCACAACGGCGACCAGACCATCAACGTCGTCTACTTCGACGGCCACGCCGTAAACCACAACTGGCGGGAATTTATGGCAATGCCGGGAGAATGCTGGTTGCCTTATGCTCCGTAAACGGTAGTATTTTTTTCCGGGCAAGTGTATATTGTATGCGATATACATTTGTTCGTGTTTTTTTGGGATTCGGCACTAAGAAATTTTCCGTAAAACACGTCTATTGGTTATATGGAAATCTTAGGAAGGCGTCGACAATGAAAAAATTTCTGTTTCTGGGAATCTTGCTCCTGCCGCTGTTCGGACTTGCCGCGGCGACCAGGGTTACCGTGATCGGCGGGGATTCCGCCGGAATCCGTTCCGCCATCGCCGCCGATCCGGAATTCACTCTCGCCGATTGGGAGGATACGCCCGCTTTCGACCGGTTGGACGCGGAGTTCGTCCAGGCCCGGAAGTCGATGCCGGAGACGGACTTCCTGATTGTGGCGGATCCCGCGTACAGCACCGCGATTTTCAATGTGAACCGCGCCTGCCTGGTCGCGGAATTCCTGCCGTCCGCCGCCGCGGCTTTGAAACATCTGCGCAAGGCGGTCGCGGCAAACGAACCGGGTCGGAGCGTATCCCTCTGGCTGGGGATGGAGGGAAAAGCCGAGTGGTCTTCGGAAGCGGAAGAGTTCATAGGTCGGGAACTCGACCGGTTGTTTGCCGACCGGGATTCCATTCTGCTGATCTGGCAACCGGATCCGGCGCGGAGCATTGCACGCCGTACCTTTTTCCGTTTTCATTTTCCGATGAACCCCGACAGTCAGATTCTGCATCTTTGCGCTTGGGAAAAGGAAATTAAACTGAACCGCCGCCAGTCCCATGTGGATTCTCAGCTTTTTAGCGGCTATATCACCAAACGGCACCGGGATGAAACAATAAAGGGGGTGGAAGAGGCTCTGCTGAAACAGGCTGAAAAACAGCTCGCAGTGCTCGCCGCTCTGCCGGACGATCCCCGGGAAAAGGCGAAAACCCTGGTCAACGCCCAGCTTTGCGGCAGCGCGATGGAAGTGTTGACGACGGCGGCTGTCGCCTCTCCCCGCAATGCGCTGATTCAGAAAACCCTGATCGACACGATCGCGAATATTTCGGTTCCGTCGGATTATGCGCTCAAGGAACAAATTTATGCCATTCCGCGGGCGGCGCTGGAGTCGTTCCGGAGAGTCCGCGCCGCGGGCTGTTATCCCGCCGACCGGGTGAACAGGCTTGTTGGTTTTCATAAAATACGCGTGAAGGAGACTGCAGGGAACTCCGAAAACGTCGATTGGGAGGCGCTGCGGCAACTCGCCGCTGAGTTACGGGAGGAATTCCGGCTGATAAAACGGAATTTTCCGCTCTCCCCCTATAACCCCGACGTCGGTTTGAAAACCCCCGGGGAACGCAAGCTCTTTTTCTCGGAATTGAATGAAATCGATTTCAACCGTCAATATTTCGTCACATACGACGATTTTCAGGCCAGTTTGAAAGCGGGCATCCGGAAGGAGCTGGAGTTTCTGGACGTGTTTTATACTTCCCGGGAACCCGCAGAACAACAGGAAACCCGGACTCCGGGCTTTTTGCCGACAGCCGGCCCTTCCTCCGAGTTTCCGGCCGGCCGGAAGTTTGAGGTACAGGCCACCTACGACAATATCGAGTTCGCCGCGCAGGGGAAATCCCGCGAACTGCGACAGCTCGCCCTCTTTTGGGAGATGACAAAATATTGTCAGGAAAACACGCTTACCGGCGAGGAGTATCTTGTGTATTATCGCAACTATTGCCGGGAAGTGAAAAAAATTTACGGGGATTTAAAGCCGCGCTATGAGCCGGAGAAGCATCCGCTGCCGGTCGCCGGCGAAGGCGGAAAAAAATTATTGGAACAGCGGACCGCCGTCGTCAAGGACGTTTTTGCAAAAGCGCCGGCGACAACGCAGACCGCCGCGGCCAAGCCGACCGCGCCGAAAACGGCGACCCGCTTCCCTGCGCCCGAAATCGTTCAACCGGAGAAGTGGTTTTCCGTACAGACCGTGGTGGTCGCGCCGGAAAAGGCGGGAACATTTATGCGTCCGGAAAAACACACCCCATCGGATCTGATGAGCTTGGTGCCGACAATTCACGGTAACATTTTCGAAGCTTTCGGAACCGTGCGGGGGATGCAGACCATGAGTGGCTTCGATTATGTTGCCGGCTACAATTGGAATTTGAATCCGACCGGGGCATTGTCCGCTGACCAACGCCGCCTTCTGGACGCATTCAACTCGAAAGTTTTGGTCAACGAGGTTTTCAAGGTTCCGGCGGGGTGGCTTATCGTCAACTCCGTCATGCGGCAGGGGGCGATCTATTTCATCGCTTTCAACGACAGCAAAGACGACCGGGTTGCGCTCTACCGGTTTGATTTGCAAAAACACAAGGCCGCTCATCTGGGAGAAGTCGCGGTCAGGCCGAGGATCTTTCAGGGATTCAATGAAATGTTCGACGTGGAAGGGAAATACGCCGTCTGGACGCAACCGGCGGAAGGTCATTTCGTTCGCGCTGACAGGAGGAAGCCGGGAGAGCCGAAGGAAAATACAGACGCAAGACTCTATGTTTTCGATATGGAAGCCCGTAAAATATGGAGCCTGACCGACTTCCCGAGAGAGAAGATAACATCGGCCACTTTGCTCGACGGCAGAATTTATCTGATGCTCAACGGCGGGATGCTCCTTGCCATGGATCCGGATGGCGGAAAACGGAAGGTCGTCTTCGACAAGCAGCGCAAAGAGAGCCGCAACTGGTTCGAGGAGGCGGGCGTCGGGGCGGTTGTGAGAGCCAATCCCTACCGGAAAACCCTTCTTGCCCTGGGCGGCGGGTTCTGCGAGTTCGATCCCCTGACGCTGACGGGAACCGTGTTTGCCGATCCGGCCGAGGGGTATGGCATCAGCCTGGCGGACGATACTCTTTTTTTCAAGAACAAATTCTACGGCTATTACTCCTATTCCCTGAAGACCGGGCGGTATGAACGGAGAGTCATGCTCGGGCCGGAGAGCTTCATCACGAATTCCGGACGCAAAGCCGCTTTCCCGCATATTCTGGCGGTGAAGGTCTGGGGACAGGTCTGGGATGATCCGTTTCACAGCAGTACTTCTCAAAATTCGTATTCCTTCTGTTTTCAGAACGATTTGATGATGATGGGAAGACACACCCGGATTGTGAATGTGAAGGAGCCGGATCAATCCGTTCCGCTTCTTTTGCCGCGCGATCAGACTGAGCAGTATGGCGCGGACACCTACCCGGCTTCGGATGGCAGATCGTTCTGGGTTGTCCTGCCGGAGGGCGCCATCAATCTTGTCACCCCGAAAGGGAAATGAATATGCGGAACGATTGTTTTCTTTTTCTGAATGTCCAGTGGGGGCGGTGTCGCTTTTCGTATTTTTGGGGATTCGGTGCTGTTAGTGGTAAAGCACGTTTATGATGGTAAATGATATTCGTCGATATTGATGGAGGCTGCCGCCGGTGAAGAAGTTTCTATTTTGGGTGATGTTGTTCCTGCCGCTGTTCGAACCTGCCGCGGTGACCCGGGTTACCGTGATCGGCGGGGATTCCGCCGGAATCCGTTCCGCCATCGCCGCCGATCCGGAATTCATTCTCGCCGATTGGGCGGATGTGCCCGCTTTCGGCCGGCTGGACGCGGAGTTCGTCCAGGCACGTAAGTCGATGCCGGATACGGACTTCCTGATTGTGGTGGATCCCGCGTATAATACCGCGATTTTCAATGTGAACCGCGCCTGTTTGGTCGCGGAATTCCTGTCGGACTCCGCCGCTGCGACCGTGAAACATCTGCGCAAGGCGGTCACGGCTGACGAGCTGTTCCGGAGTGCATCTCTCTATCTGGGACCGACGGAGAGAACCGGGCGGTCTTCGGAAGCGGAAGACTTCTTCGGCCGGGAAATCGACCGGTTGTTTGCCGACCGGGATTCCATATTGCTGATCTGGCAGCCGGATCCGGCACGGAGCGTTTCGTGCCGTACCTTTTTCCGCTTTCACTTTCCCATGAATCCAGACAGTGAGTTTTTTCCTTTTCACGCCACTGCGAATGATCTTCATCTGGGAGGCCGGAAAGGACAATTGCTGTCCGTTTATTACGGGAAACGGCCCAAAGACGCAGCCTTGAAGAAGGTGTGCGAGATTCTGCAGAAGTACGCCGAAGATCAGCTCGCCGTGTTCACCGCGTTGCCGGACGATCCCCTGGAAAAGGCGAAACGCCTGGCCGATGCCTATCTCTACGGCAGCGCGTTGGAAGTCCTGACCCGGGCAGCCGTCGAATCTCCCCGCAACGCGCTTGTTCAGAAAACCCTTTTCGACATGTTTTATAAGCTCACGCCTTTGGCGGGTTACAGGAAGCAGGAACAGATCTATTCCATTCCCCGGGCTGCGCTGGAATCGATCCGGAAATTGCGGGTTGCCGGCTGCCGTCCGTCCCTTCCTGAGAGGAGCATCATCAATTTAGAGACAATGAATTGGACCTTTGCCGGCAAAGAACAACCGGAGTACGCCAGGTCCACGGCTTGGGAGGCGCTGCGGCAATTTGGCGCGGAATTGCGGGAAGAAGTCCGGTTGATTCGGCGGAACTCCCCGCTTGCCCCCTACAATCCCGACGGCGACCCGCCATCCGCCGAGGGAATCAAACTTTTTTTTGCGGAATTGCGGGAAATCGATTTCAACCGTTTCTATTTCGTCAACGCCGACGATTACCGGGCCAGTCTGAAGGAGGGCGTCCGGAAAGAACTCGAGGTTCTGGACCGTTATTATACTTCCGGGGAACAACCTGGCGCCGGAAAAAAGGAAACCCGGACTCCGGGCTTTCTGCCATCGGTTGCGCCTTCCACCCCTCCAAACAAACGGGAGTTCGAGGTCCGGGCGACTTACGAGAACATTGAGTTTGCCGCGCAGGGGAAGTCCCGCGAACTGCGCCAGCTCGCCCAGTTCTGGGAGATGACAAAATACTGCCAGGAAAACACGCTTACCCGCGAGGAGTATCTCTCGTACTATCGCAACTATTGTATGGAAGTGAAGAAAATTTATGGGGAAGAAAAACCGCGTTATTCGCCCGAGGATCATCCCCTGCCGATCGCGGACGAGGCCAGGAAGGAATTGTTGAAGCAGCGGACCGCCGTTGTCAGGGACGTTTTTCAGAAAGAGCCGCCGAAAACGCAGACCGTCTCGAACAGACCGGCTGCGCCGCGTCCTGTCGCGTCCAAACCGGCGATTCGTTTCCCCGCGCCGGAAACCGTTCAGCCGGAAAGATGGTTTGCCGTCCAGACCACGGCGGTCGCGTCCGAGAAGACCGAGGCATTCCCGTCGTGGCGGGAAGAATTACCGCTTGCGCGGTTGACGGAGCTTGTTCCGGCGGTTCATTCCCATATGCTCAATTCGTTTGCCAGCGAACAAGGGATAAGGATGATGAACGCCTTCGAAAGCGCGGTAAGCTACAATTGGCGTCAGAATCCGGCCGGCATCCTGTCCGGGGAACAGCGCGGCTTTTTGAATAAATTCAACTCGAAAGTCCTGGTCAGGGAGGCTTTCAAAACTCCGGCGAGATGGCTTATTATCAACTCCGTCATGCGGCAGGGGGCGATTTATTTTATGGCCCTCGAGGGCCGGGAGGGAAAACGGATCGCGCTCTACCGGTTCGATTTGCAAAAACAACAAGGCGTTCGTCTGGGGGAAGCCGCGGTCAGGCCGAAGGTCTTCCTAGGGTACAACGAAATGTTCGATGTCGAAGGGAAATATGCCGTCTGGATGCAGAAGGAGGAAGGACATTATTTTGAGGGTCCCGACGCCTCCGGCTGGAGAGGCGGCAAGGTGGAACATCCGGAAGAGCGGCTCTATGTTTTCGATATGGAGGAGCGGAAAACATGGAATTTGACCGACTTCCCGAGGGAAGGGCTCCAATCGGTCACTTTGCTCGACGGCAAAATCTACCTGATGCTCCAGGGCGGGATGCTGCTGGCTATGAATCCGGACGGCGGAGAACGGAAGGTGGTCTTCGACAAGCAGCGCAAAGAGAGCCGCAATTGGTTCGAAGAGACGGGCGTCGGCTGGGTCGTGAGGGCCAACCCCTACCGGAAAACCCTTCTGGCGCTGGGCGACGGATTCTGCGAGTTCGATCCCCTGACGCTGACCGGAACCGTGCTCGCCGATCCGGCCGAAGCCTATGGGATCAGCCTGGCGGACGATACGCTTTTCTTCATGGACAAGCTGTATGGTTATTACTCCTACTCTCTGAAAACCGGGCGGTATCAACGCCGGGTTTTGCTTGCTCCGGAGAGGTTCACTTCGGATTCCAAGCGGCGTGCCGCTTTTCCTCATGTTCTGGAGGTGAAGGTCGGGGAGCTGATTTGGAACCATCCATTCTTGTGCCGTTCTCCTCAAAACCCGTTTTCTTTCTGCTTTCAGAAGGATTTGATGATGGTGGGCAGAAGCATCCGGATCGTGAACGTGAAAGAGCCGGAAAAATCCGTTCCTCTTCTTCTGACGCGGCATGATTCGGAGCATTGGGGGAGGGATTCCTACCCGGCTTCGGACGGTACATCGTTCTGGGTTGTCCTGCCGGAAGGAACAATCCTCCTGATTACACCCAAAGGGAAATGAATATGCGGAAATATTGTTTTTTTCTTCTCTTGATCGCCCCGTGTTTGCCGGTGTTTGCGGCGGAGACGGTAAAAATGGCGATTGTCGGCAACGAAGAATTTGCGGGGCTGCTTCAGGCGGAACTCGGCGGCGACGAAGGGATCGAGCTTTACGAGCGTTCCGGCATCGGGGAAGTTTTGAAAGAACAGAAATTATCCGCGCTCTCCGGCGTGGAACTGCATCGTTTTTTCCCTCACGTCGATCTTTTTGCCGTGATGGAACCGGCGGAAGGAATTCCAGACCGTCTGATCGTCTTCGATGCCCGGAGAGGGTTCCGGACCGCGGATTTTGCCCTGCCGACCGATTCGACGGGGGCGCTGAAGCTGGGACTTGCCGGAATCCGGAGAGCCCTGGCCCTGAAGAAGGATGCTTCTCTTTATGCGGTCAGCATTGTGGAGGTCCGTGATTCCGGCGTCCCCCGGCGGTTCCGGAACCGGATGACCGAGTTCACCACCGCGTTGGAACGGCGTCTCGCCGGCGACCCGGAAATTATTCTTCTGGAACGAGAGCGCCTCGGCAACGTCACCCGGGAGCGGGTGCTTTCGCAGCAACGGTTTCCGCTGACTCCCTCCGCCCGGCTCCTGGAGTTGGAATTCCTCCCCGGGGAGCAGCCGGAGATCACCGGTTGCATCGTCCGGATCACCGAACTTGACGGAACGCCGCTGTTCCGGAATTCCCGCGAAAATGTGTTTGCGGATATTCCGCAGCGTGTCGAGGAGCTGTGGCGCCTGGTGAAGACGGCCGCTTCCGGCTCCGAAAAAATCGGAACGCAGCAGGAGAAAACCGAAACAAACGTCGTGGAAGCCGGGCGGTTCTTCGAAGAATACAAGGCGGCCGTGAAGCGCGGGCGCCATCAGGAGGCCGCGGCTGTTTTGGAGACGGTTCTGGCCCTTGATCCGGAAAATCAGGTTTACCGCCTGGTCAAACTCGATTTGCTGAATACGGCTGCGAAAGACGCATATAAGCCGGGGGAGAAAGCCGCCGCCTGCCGCACGTTGCTCGACCGGATGAAGGAGTTCGA
>JAVBSA010000516.1:0-4594 GCA_031556915.1 Victivallis sp. | reverse complement strand
AGTCCAGGCGCGTTTATTTTGGCTAGCGTTTATGGTCGAAGCGCCTCCTGGCGGAGTAGCGAGGCAGAGCCTCAAGTCCCGGAGCGTGTCGGCTTTCGTTTTTTCCAGATCCAGAAGGCGCTGCCGCCGATCAGAAGCAATCCGCCGAGACAGAAGAGGAACAGGAGAAGGGACCGGTCGAACAGTTCGAGCAAGTGAAGTACGGCGTGACCGAAGAAGAATCCCCCGGCGGTGAAGGATATGGACCAGATGATTGCGCCGACCACGTTATACAACAGAAACCGGCGGAAGGGAATTTCGCTGATTCCGAGCAGGATGGGGGTGACGTTGCGAACTCCGTACACGAAACGGAATCCCAGGATGAAGTAGATGTCGTACTTTGTCAGCAGCCGCGCGACTTTGTCCCGGGGGCGGGCCAGGCGTGGAAAGCGTGAAAGAATGGCGTTCCCCTTCCATTGCCCGAGAAAGAACATCAGCTGGTCGCTCGACACGCTGCCGAGCAGTGCACAGCCTGCTACACCGGCAAAAGACATATGCCCGGTCGCCGCCAGGATTCCGGCCAGGATGACGATGGTTTCCCCTTCCAGGAAGGTTCCCAGTAGAATCGCCCAGTAACCGTAGTTGTTGAGAAGAGTCTGCCAATCGATGCTGTGTAAAAAATCCATTCATAGAATTTAATCCGAAATCGGATGAAATGCAAAATGAAAGGGAAAATTTTCACAAACAAATGATAAGAATACCCGCGACACCGAGAAGGAAGCCTGTTTTCTGAAGGATTCCGGTTTTTTCCCGCAGAAAGATTGTGCTGTACAAAAAAAATCCGACGATACAGGAGCTCACCACCAACGGGTAGCCGAGCGAGCCCGAATCTGCTTTCGCCAGAAAATCGAGTGCGTTGTAGAAGAGCAGATAGCTTGCGGCCAGCCCGACCGCGTTCAGGGAAAGCGCGAACAGAATGATTTTCCGGAATTCGCCTTTGCCGAACCGGGGGGGCAGAAGCGTTCCAGACGCCACGGCTCCGAGCGTCCAGGCTGCGAGCACGCCGGTCTGGCTGAAAAATGCGCGGTACACGCTCCCGATCCGTTCCCCGTTGGCGAGATACGACGGCAGGTTGCCGCAGCACTGATTGATTCCGCAGAGCAGCATGGCGCCGATTGCGAACAGGAACCAGGTTTTTCGCCGGGGATGTTGTTCCTCTTTCTGTTCTTTGCCGAGCCCGAACAGGAGAACGCTGATGACAATCAGCAGAATTCCCGTGATGCGGGACGGGGTCGGAGCCACTTGGAAAAACACGATTCCCATGAGGAACGGGAAGATGAGTCCCGCCTGGACCACCGACCAGATGACACCGTTCGGGCCCCGTTTCATCGCGGCCCCCATGGCGAGGAACATGAAGTAGTTGAGGAATCCGTTGCCGAACATGGAGACGGCGGTGATCCACTTCGTTCGTGCTGAGATCTCCGGCGGGTTGCTCAACAGGCACAGCAGAAGGGCGCTGACCGAAATGCCGATCAACGCCTGAAACAGCTGAATGTACGGAATATTCAGCTTGTTCCTGGCCGCGTGGCTGATGACGACCCCGATCCAGATCCAGCTGACGCCGGTCAGGACGGCAAACAGAATTCCTGTAACCATGATCTTATCGGGTGCAACGGATCAGGAATACGCTGGAATCGGAAGAGCTCGACGCCCGGAAGGGACCGCTTATTCTGCCCGCCTTGAAAACCGGCTCGAGATTATGCGCGTCATCCAGCAGAAGGAGTTCGACGGATGAGAATTCCGCCAGTCCGTCGATCTCGAATTCCAGTTCGCCGCCGCCGGATTTGAAGCAGGCGACCAGGATCCGCAGGTTGCCGGAGCCGTCGGCGGAGGCGAGCGCCGGCGCGCCGGATTCCACCCGGACCCGTTGTTCGAACAGCGCCGTTTCACCGAAGGCCTTCATGCCGTAATAGGATTTCGTCGGGATGCAATAGTGGTCGAACAGCCCCCAGTTGGTCGCCGTGGCGGTGTAATAGAACCCCATGTCGAGGGGCGTATCCTGCCAGCCGATCATGACCGCGTTCAGGAACGCAGCGGATTCCAGCCCTTTCATGATCTGGTAGGCGATGGGGCGGTAGGCTTTTTCGCCCCGCAGTTTCCCCCAGTCCAACGGGAAATAGTGCCATTCGTTCAGATGAATTTCGGTGTTGCGGAATTGGTTTTCATCGAGAACCGCACGTACGGCGGCGGGGGTGTCGATCAGTTGATCCGGGGTTTTCGCGTAACCGTGATAGGAATAGAAGTCGAGCGGCGCGTTTCGCTCCGCGCAATAGCGGATGAATTCTTTTGCGTCGTCGTGGAACCAGCAATGCGCCGGACCGCCGAATTTGAGGTGCGGGAAACGCTTTTTGAGTTCCGTTGCAGTTGTGACGTAGAAGGCGTTGAATTCTTCGAGCGTACCGTTCCACATAAGGGGCAACCCGTCCGAGTCACGGCACTCCGGCTCGTTCCAGATTTCCCAATATTGGATGTTGAAGTGAAAGCCGTCGGCCCAACCTTCGGTGTAATGGCGGATGATGTGCGACACGATTTCGATCCACTGTCCCGGTTCCGGCGGGTCGAGGAAATATTTTTTGACCCCGTGTTCGATGGAGACGCCCAGACGGTAGTAGATTTCGGTCCCGAGCTCGATGCAGTTTTGGAGATAATCGTCGGTCTGCTTGAAATAATAGTTCCGCGGATCATCGGCGTCGGCGTGGAAATTGGCAAAAATCAGAGGAATATCGACCAGCCGTGTTCCGGCGTTTTCCAGCGGGGCGTCATGGAGGCGCGTGATCGGCAGGTGCAATTCCCCGAATTCCTTCCGGATGTTCGCCCCGGCTTTTTCGTTGGCGATCGGCGGAGCCAGGTTCGCTCCATTGACTTTTTTGATCTTGCCGATGGTTTCGGCGGTAAAGACTCTGATTTTTTCCGGCATGGCAGCATCTCCTTTCTTTAAGTATAGCGCATCAGGAGAAAAATGTCAATAGATTAAAGTGATTATAGTGATTTTATCTTGTAAAAAAAACTTTCCTGTCTATATTGAATCACATGAACATTGATCCTTTGAAAAGCATCCGTTCCCAGATCGTGGAACATTTCCGGCTGGAAATCCGGTGCGGGAACCTGAAGCCGGGTGACCGGCTGCCGCCGGCGCGCGAGCTCGCGCATCTCTTTGGAACGGCGGAGGCGAATGTGCATCACGCGCTGGCGGCTCTCGTCAAAGAGGGCATGGTGACCCGCCGGCCGAAAGCGGGAACCGTGGTTGCGGACGGAGTCGAAAAGCTTTACTGTGCGGCGATCTATCTCAATTGGCACTCCATCCAGCGCGGAGAAAATTTCACCCGCCTCCTGATTGCGATGCTGGAAAGGCGTTTTGCCGCAAACAACATCAAATGCGTGGTGATTTACGACACCCCGTCGCAGGACGGCCTGGAACGCCTGAAGAAACTGGCGGAGACCCGCGAGATCCAGGGGGTTGTCGTCCGTTCGCTGCTGCCGGATCAATACGCGTTTTTTTCGCGGTTGCCGGTTCCGTTTTCGGCGGTTTCGTCGATGCGGATCCCAAACAGAGTTTCGTTTTTCTCCCCGGAGACTCTCCGTAAAATCATGGAGCGGATATGCTCCGACAACGTGAAGAAACTCGGAATCATCTCTTCGGCGAACCTGGAAGATTCATCCATGAAACTGAGTCAGGAACATGGATTGGAGGTCCGGCGGGAGTGGGTCGCCAATCGCGGAATCATCCCGGACAGTTCCATTTTCGCCTATGCCGAATTTGAACGGATCTGGAATCTGCCGGAGCGCCCGGAAGCGCTGCTGGTATTCTCCGACGACATGGTCAGCGGGCTTGCGATGTCGTTTTATCACCGTCAGGTCAAAGTGCCGGAGGATATCCGGCTCTACATCCATAAGACCCGCGAGAACGAGCTGGTTCTCCCGTTCCCGTGCGTGCTCCTCGAGAACCGCATTCAGGAACTGGCCGACGCTCTGGTGTGCCAATTGATCGACCAGAGCGAAGGGCGTCCGCCCATCCCGCAAAGTCTCGGCTGTGAATTCCGCGATTGGATGCCTCAGTAAAACCGTTTCAGCAATAAGTTTTCCGGTTTCCTGCCGTCAAGGTAGGCGAGGTACTCCTTTCCGCCGTACATCAGGTCGGAATCGGAGAGAAGGGTTCTGTCATGCCGGTGCGCCAGGAACGCTTCGCAATTCCAGACCGTGTCGCGGCAGACCAATTCGATCAGGGGAGGGTAGGGATCCCGGTTCAGAAGGAAGAGAATGCGCGAGAGCATCGTCCGGTCGAAGGGGCAGGCGTCGAACCACAACGTGACTGCATCCGCGGCGAACAGCGTCTTGTTCATAAGTTCCAGTTCGGCGAAGATTTCATTTTCCGGTTTTTCCGGTGCGATTTTATGGAGTTCGGTCGCCCGGATCCGGTTGAATTCCGTCAGGTCGTCCGTTCGGGGCAAAATGCCCTCAAGATAGTTTTCCCGCCAGACCAGGACCTTGCCCGGCAAGCCGGTTTTTTGCCATTCGGCATAAGCGCAGTCGCCGTTGAGCAAATTCAACGATTTAT
>JAVBSA010000639.1:0-5767 GCA_031556915.1 Victivallis sp. | reverse complement strand
CCGAAGAACACTGCCGTTGCCGGTTCGAATGCGCCCAGAATGGCTGTCGGCGTTGCGCCCACGTAGCGGACGGCGAGTGTGGTGCAGAGAAATGATATGATTGTGGTTACGATTGCCAGTGCCAGGATATTTCCGTACGCGCTCCAACTGGGGAGCACCTGAAGCGCCAGGCCGAACTTCAGGCGGATCAGGAATACCGACAGGGTAAACAGGAACGCGTAAAAGGTCAGTTTTTCGCCTGGAACACTCCGCAGTTTCGAGTGTTTTACGCCGATGATATAGATGGCGTATGAGAGGGCGGAGAGGATGACGAAAACGATTCCGGTGAAATTGAGCGGTCCGCCGTCTCCGCCTTTGTAGAGCAACGCAATTCCGACCAATGCGAGCCCGATGCTTCCTACGGTTGTTCCGGTGATCTTCTCGCGGAAGAAAAGCGCCATAATGACCGCAACCATCACGGGGTAGACGAAAAGGATGGTGGAAGCGATTCCGGCATCCATCTTTGTATAGGCGAGGAACAGAAAAAGGGAGGAGAACGCGATCAGCACCCCTGCGATCGCCAGCAGCGGGAGTTCTCCTTTGGTGACGACAAACGACTTCTTGCGTACCTTCATGATGACGGCGAGCAGCGCGGCGGCCACGGCATAGCGGTAGAAGAGAACCGAATCGGTCGACAATCCCTCTTTATATAAAGGGAGTGTGAACAGCGGATTCATCCCGTAAGTGACTGCCGCAATGGTTCCGAACAGCAGCCCCTTGAATTTGTCGCTCATAATCCGCCTCCGGAAATAAAAAAAAGCCCCCCGTTTCGGAGTTAGAAACATAATATACACCTGCCGGAATGTTTCGTCAATGTGAAAACCTGAAGCAATACTTGCCTCGTTCATGCAATCTTTGCATAATTTTTATAATATTTGTTTTTTGCCTATTGACATTTGCATAAAAATCGAGTATAATTATATTGCAATGCAAGATCAATCAGGAAGGGTTTTAAAATATGGCGACGGAAAAAGTAAAAAACGGAAATGGACCGACCGGGGTGCTGGCGCAGGTGGCGACACGTGCAAAAGTCTCCACGGGAACGGTGAGCCGGGTTTTCAATAACAGCAGCTTGATCCCTTCCGAGACGCGAAGCCGGGTGTTGTCGGCGGCGCGTGAGCTCGGGTTCCGGCCCCGGGTCGGAGTTCGCGCCAAGCAGATCGCGCTCGTAACCGAGCCGCCGCAGAATACGGTGATGGGCGGTTATGTGAATACGCTCACGCAGTACATCTGTTTTGCGCTTTCGCGCTGCAACGCGGGCGTGACGATGATTACCGAAGACCGCATCGGCAGTCTGGCCGACAGCTGGTTCGACGGGGTGATCGGAATCGCCTGGCAGGAAAAGACCATCGAACTCTTGAAGAAGCAGAATCTCCCGGTGGTCTGGTTCAGCGACAACCAGGCCGACTGGTGTCACATCGTTTGCCCGGACGCCCGGGCGACCGGCAAGCTGGCCGGCGAGTACCTGCTGGGGAAAGGTCATCGTAAAATCGCCGTGATCCACCAGATGGATTACACCGGCTGCTGCCGTCTCGAAGGCGTCAAGCAGGCGATGAAAGAAGCCAAAATCGATCCGGTTGAAGCGCTGCTCGATCTTTCGAGCGCGGGTTCGCTGCATCTCGCGGTCAAAAAACTGATCGACGCGGGATGTACCGCCGTCTGGGTTCCCGGCGAAGATATGAATGCGCTCGAAGTCAACTGGCTCATCCAGGAGCTGGTCGGCAAACGGATTCCGGAAGAGATTTCGCTGCTCGGTTCCGACAATCCGGGAATTTCCGAGTTCCAGCGCCCCGCCCTGACCACCATTGCGGCTCCCTTGCGCGAAATGGCGGAGAAGGCGGTGGAGATCGTGATGGAAGACGAGTTCACCACATTGCAGAAATTCGAGCTCCCGGTCCGGCTGATTGAACGGAATTCCGTTTTGCAGATATCGAAATAAGAACCTTTTCAATGTTTCCAAGAAGAAAATAAAGAAAGGATGATAATCACCATGAAAAGAAACTTTACACTCATCGAGCTCCTCGTAGTCATCGCGATCATCGCGATCCTGGCCGGAATGTTGCTGCCCGCCCTCAGCCAAGCGCGGGACAGGGCCAAGAACATCGAATGCATTTCGCGTTCAAAGCAGCTGGGGGCGGCCAACATCATGTATTGCGGAGATAATATGGATTTCTTCGCGTACTCCTCAGCCACCACTGCCGCGGGCGATCAGTTGCAGTTCGCCAACGATTACAACTCGGTTCCTCAATTGTGGGAACAATATGTCGGCAAGAAATCAACGGGCAACAGCGGCAAAAATGAAGTGGAAGACAAGTTGTGGGAATGCCCTCGGCTTCAGCGCCATAACACATACAACTTCCGCTTCTACTGCAGCAAATGGGCGAACGGCTTCATGTTTTTCGACAGGGGCGCTGACAATAAGGTTGTGGGCGCCCGTAAGATTACCCAGGTGAAGGATGTGTCCAAGAAAATCCTGCTTCAGGATACTATGGATACGGCAACGGGCAATCAGAACCAATATCTTTACTTCCGTCCGAAGGGAAGTGATAAGACTGCGGCTGATGCGTCCGGCAGTTTTAAAGCGCTCGAACGTCTCGGCGCTCACGGCAAAGCAAACGGTGCGACCTTTGTGGACGGCCATGCTGCTGAAATCAAGCGCTCGTATTGGATGGCCACAAGCGACACTCTGAATATGACCGCTTTCAATCCGCAGCAGACGTATCAGGAAGGTACCATTGGGGAAGTTTCGCCGTAACAAACATGTTTTCCTGCAGGCTGTTTTCAAAAAGATAAAGGAGAAATGAAAATGAAAAAACAAAATCGCAAATTCACATTGATAGAACTCCTCGTTGTGATCGCGATCATCGCGATCCTGGCTGCGATGCTGCTGCCGGCTCTCAACCAGGCGCGGGAGAAGGCGCGGAGCGCCAATTGCGTCTCCAACCTCAAGGGGATCGGAACGTACAATGCGCTTTACATGGCCGATTATAACGATTATCTCCTTGCCGCGGGAATCAATAGTGGATCAAACGCCTGGCAGGTCTATCTTTATGACACTTACAACCCCGGCGACAAGGCGATGATGTGCCCATCCGCCACCGACGGTTACGGATACAGGGCGTATAAGAACGGCACCAGTCCGGCCGGGACGCCCCTGAATTACATTTATTCGTACGGCATTCATTATAAAATGACCGGAGAAACGACGACTGCTGCAAAGAAACTGTCGCTTCTGCTTTCCAAGAAAGCGACGCCCTCCCAGTTGATCAATTTCGGAGACAGCGAACCGGATATCGGCAGAACCAAGGGCCTCAACAACAGTGCGCCTTCTTTCAAAATCCAGCCGGGTGCGTACTATGGAGCGGGGCTTACGAGCGCTTGGTATCCAGTCGGGCTTCGGCACTCTCTCGGCGCGAATTTTACGATGCTCGACGGTCATACGGAACATTTCAATCGCGCGAAACTGGAAGAGGGGTCTAAGCGTATCTGGAAGCCGTACTATGAAAGCGGCTGGAGCCCGCCCTCCTGGCAGATGCCGTAATATCCGTTCAACCCTGATAAGGAGAAAAAATCGAATATGTTTCACTGGAAGAAAAACCTTACCCTGCTTTGCGCGGGGATGATGATAACCGGCGCGGCTTTCGCCGCAGATGCGCCGCTTGCGCTTGACGCGAAGCAGGTTCAACCGCGCAACGGCGCCAAGGCGAATTGGGAGAACGGCGTTCTCGAACTCAAGATCCATAACCCCGAATGGTCGGGCGGCGCGCGGATCAATCCGCCGGAAGGCGAAAAGTTCGACTTCTCCAACGCCCGTTACCTCGCCTGCGACGTCGAAAACGAGGGCGACCGCCCGATGCGTCTCACCATGCACATTTCGAGCGGCGAACGCGGCGGGAACAGCTCCAGCCACGTGGATCTTCGCCTCCGCGAAGTGAATACCGGCATCGGCCTCAACCCCGGCGAAAAACGCACCATGCGGATCTACCTGCCGCACGCGGCGCTCTTCCGCGCCCCCGGCAACGGCAAAAACCTGCGTGTGCTGGATACCGCCAAAATCAATTCGATCGAATTTCAGCTTCAATGGCCCTTCGAGAATCCGCAGAAATACCTGGTGGACTGCAAGATCAGCAACCTCCGCCTCGAAGGCGAGCCGGAAACCGCCAAAAAAATCGCCGATTCCGAAACCTATTTCCCCTTCATCGACCGTTACGGCCAGTACATCCATTCCGACTGGCCCGAAAAGATTCACAAAGATGAAGACCTGGCCGCCGAGCATAAGCGCGAACTCGCCGAGCTCGACAAACAAACCGATATCGGAACGTGGGATGAATTCGGCGGCTGGGCCAAGGGCCCGCAGTTGAAAGCAACCGGCTCGTTCCGCGTCGAAAAATATGAAGGAAAATGGTTCTTCGTCGATCCCGCCGGACGGCTGTTCTGGTCCACCGGCATTGACGTGCTGCGGAACCACACCGACGCCACCAACCGCAAGCACCCCGAGTGGTTCGCCGCCGATGTGCCGCAGGAGTGGAGCCTCCCCTTCACCCACTGGAACCTTCAGAAAAAGTACGGCAAAACCGATTATGAGAAGGATTTCTACACAGTTCTCGCCCGCCGCCTGCGCTCCTGGGGAATCAACACCGTCGGAAACTGGGGCTCCAACGACCTGATGGAAATGGGCAAAATGCCCTATACCATGTCGCTCGGCGAGATGATCAAAGGAATCCGCTCCCTCCAGATCCGCGAAGACAACGGCAAGAACCGGAACGTCAAATTCTACGACGTTTACGACCCCGCCTTCGAAGAAAAGATGGGCAACCTCCTGCGCACCCGCGCCGAAGAGACTCCGGCCGTCAAGAAAAGCCTGACCGACCCGATGTGCATCGGGTACTTTGTGGACAACGAATTGCAGTTCGGCACCATCATCAACGCCACGCTCAAAGCAGTCCCGGATCAGCCGGCCAAGCTGGAGTGGCTCAAGGCGCTCAAGGAAAAATACAGCTCCGTCGAAAAACTGAACGAATCCTGGGGCACCTCGTTTGCCGATTGGGACGCGTTCCTCAACAACAACAAACCCGTCAAGGATTCCAAGGAATACCGCGCGGACGCCGGGGAGTTCCACAAAAAGTTCCTCGACCGTTATTTCGATATCTGCAACCGCGGAATCAAAAGCACCGCTCCCAACCGTCTTTATCTCGGCTGCCGTTTCGTCGGTTTCCGTCACAGCCCCGATGTGTGGCAGATGGCGGCGAAACACTGTGACGTGTTGAGCATCAACACTTACACCAACAGCATCGCCAACGTGATTTCGAAGAATTTCCACGACAAACCGGTAATCATCGGCGAATTCCACTTCGGCACCCTCGATCGCGGAATGTTCGCCCCGAGTCTCTGCCCGGTAGGCGATCAGGCGGAGCGTGCGGTTTCATACACCCGATTTGTGCAAGGGGCGTTGAATCACCCGAATTTCGTCGGGACACATTGGTTCCAGTTCCGCGACCAGCCGCTCACGGGCCGCTGGGACGGCGAAGGCTATCAGATCGGCTTCGTCGACGTGGCGGACACCCCCTACCCCAAACTCTGCAGCGCCGCCCGCGAAGTCGGCGAAAACATGTACCAATACCGCATGAACGGCAAATTCGTCGATGCGATGAAGTAGGGGAGGCAAAGCCGACCGGGTCCAGGGCCTGTCGGCCTTGGTGCGGAGTCCAAAGGGCGCATAGCCCTTTGG
>JAVBSA010000489.1:0-5861 GCA_031556915.1 Victivallis sp. | reverse complement strand
GACGCGGCAAGCCGCCTGTACTGGATGGCGTCCAGCCAGACGACCGACAGCATGACCAGGCCGGAACTGCTGCCGCCTGCGCGTTACAACCTCCCCGACAACGAGAGACACCGCCTGACGCTCCACTTCTCGCAAAATCTGATCGACTGGTGCTTCGCCGGAGTGATCGCCGCCGGAGCTTCGCCCAAAGAGTCGCGCCACTATGCCGGAATGGTGATCGACAACGACGATCTGCTGATCCTGAGCCGTTCCGGCGACAGTCTGGCCCGCTCCGCCCACAACGGCAACCTGATCACTCTTCACCGGATTCCCCGCTTCCGCGACCTGGTTTATTGAAGAAAATTACAACAACGGCTTGAAGCCCGGCCATAGGCGGACTATATTGTAATAGCTATCATTGCCGGCTTAGCTCAGATGGCTAGAGCGGTTGACTTGTAATCAGCAGGTCGTCGGTTCGATTCCGACAGTCGGCTCCATTTTTATCTCCCTGAAAATTAGCATCTTAAATCAAAATCTAGCAGCCTTTCACTTTCCTTTGCTTTTCCTGTTTTCCCCTTGCGTTTCGAGGGTAATAACATCCCAATGGTCCAGTAAAGGGCATGTGGAATTTTGAGGTGAAACCATGCAGCAGGGAAATCGCTCTGGATCATGAGAATGGTCAAGTGATTCTTTATGTTACAAAGTTAATCTCATATCGTTGACTTATTCCTATGCAAATATCGCGCAGGGATTTTTCTACCTCATTGGTAAAAATCTTACGTCGATACTTTGCAGGAAATACCAAATGATATAACAGCAAACTCTTATTGTGACTCTTATAAATATGTTCATCTTCCATAGTCACATATTATACAGCAATTACAATCACGATGCAAGCATCGGGGAATTTATCCTCCTCTGATTAAAAAAATACTTGCACATCGCGTTACTTTATTTTGTCACAGTGCCTTACAGCAGCGTAAGCGCGATTCGTTTACCGCACGCGGCGGCATATTTTGCGACGGTCTCAAGCGAAATATTGCCGCGTCCGCGTTCAAGGCGGGCGACCAACGGCTGGCTTACTTTCATCCGCTCCGCCACTTCCGCTTGCGTCAATTTCGCCGCCGCCCGCGCCTTGTACAGCACTTCCGCGATCTTCATGCGTTCGCGGAGCGCCGCCAGCCGCTCGGCGTTCGCCGGGTCGTTCCGGTACGCCTCGCGTTCCGCGTGTTGCCGTTTGTATTCTCCGTCGATATCGGCGAAGAATCCTTCCAGCTCAGCCCGCAATTCTTCATCCGTGGGATATTTTTTCATAACTAAATCCTCCCCATCTGTTTCAGTAGTTTGACAATGCGCCGCGCCTTCTTCAATTCCGCATCGGGAATGCGTTGCGTCTTCTTGACATAACCGTATATGCCGAAAATATCGGGCTCCGGCCCATACACATAGAATACTCGAACATTTCCCGCATTGATTACCCTGATTGCGAATAACTCTTCCCCGGCGAGTTTCTCGCCGTGAGGCATATTCAAGCGCCCATTCAGTTCCAATTCCGCCACGATTTCAAGGTATTCATCCCGGACGGGCTCCGGTTGTTCGCGGATAAACTCCTTGACTTGCGGCAGGGCGATATATTTCTTCTTTTTCGGCATTCGTTCGCCTCCTTCTTTATTATAACTCAAAGGTTATATTTATCAAGTCCGTTCCGAACGGTTCTCAAAACTTTCCGCAAATCTTCCGTCGGCAGCGCTTCCAGTTCTTTCAGAAGCGCCGCGCGTTCGGTTTTTAAAAATCGTGGGCGCCTGACAGGGGTCGGGGTCTGTTTGACCTGTCGGTCAAAGCAAACCGCGCACGCTCTGGTGGCGGAAAATTTTTCAAATTTTCCTTTTTTGGCGTCACCGGCGCGCGAGGGAACTTGAGGTTTTGCCTCAAACTCCACCAAAGGACTATGCGTCCTTTGGAATCCGCACCAGGACCGAAAGGCTCTGACCCCGGTCGGCTGCGCCTCCCTACTTTATCCCCCACCCCCCTTATTTCTGTGATTTTCCGGGAATGGGTGTGGATTTTTTCTCTTTCCCGTGATAGATTTTGAAGGGAATGTGATTTTAAATATGAAAATAATTCTGTTGACGGCGGTATTGACAGTTTGTTTCCTCTCCGGCTGCGGCCGCGAAGAGGCGAAAAACCATCCTCTCTATCTGCGCGGCATGCAGTTGCGCGATGAAGGGGATGCTGTGTCGGCGGAGCGCTATTTCAAGCGGTATCTGGAGCGGTTTCCCCGCTCCGCACGGGCGCATCTGGCCCTGGCGACGCTTTACGATGAAGCACTGGGCAATCCGGCCGCGGCGCTCTTTTATTATGATGAATATCTGATGATGACGCCGGAAGATTCTTCCGACCGGAACACCATCGAGAATTACCGCCAGCTGGTCAGGGCCAAGCTGCTGAGGCAATTGGCGGATGAACCGCTGCCCGACTTGCCCGCGGCGGTTCTGGCGGCGGAGAACCGCCAGCTCCGGCAGGTGAACGATCAGTTGAAGCGGCACATTTATACGCTTCAACAGCGGGAGCGGGAGAAGCCGGTTGCCGCGCCTCCGCCGGAAGCCCCGGGGAGGCGGGAACAGCGCTTTCATACGGTCGAGCGCGGCGATACGCCGGGCAGCATCGCCAGGCGTTATTACGGGTCCGCCTCCAAATACACGCTGATTATGGAGGCGAACAGCCTTTCGGGTTCGGGTAATCTGAGGATTGGCCAGAAACTGGTCATTCCCTACGAATAACAAGGAGACAGGGTAAATGATTTTCGATCTGATGAAGAATTTCGCCAGCTACAGCAACCTTTCGGAAGCTGCATGGAAAAAAGTGGAACGGTTCCTGGCCGAATGCCCGGCGGACTGCGCGTTCGGCCGCTACGAAATCGACGGCGACGCGATCTATGCGATGATCCAGGATAACGAAACCCATGCGGTATTCCCGGAAAAACTGGAGATTCACAAAAAATATATCGACATCCAGCTTCTGCTCGCCGGGGAAGAAATCATCGTCTACCGCGATGTGGAAAACCTGAAGGAATCCGTCCCTTACAATGAAACCAAAGATATCGCCTTTTACCATCACAAAGAAGAAGGTGCCGTTCCGCTGGTTCTGATACCGGGGAATTTCGCCGTGTTCTTCCCCTGGGAAGGCCATATGCCGGGTGTGTATCTCCGGGAAGGAGAGTCCCTCAAGGTTCGCAAGTGTGTGGTCAAAATCGCCGCGGACCTTTTCCCGGGCCTCAAATAAAACTGAAACGCGACGGTGCGGAAACGTTAAAATGAAATTCCGGTCCATCCCGGCCTGCCTTTTGCTCTCGGCGGCTCTGTATGCCGCCGAAAGCGCCCCCGACCCCGTTCCCGCGACTCCGGCCGCGTCCGCGCCGCAGGTCAATTCGATTCTCGCGTCTGTAAACGGGGAACCGGTCAGCCTGGTCGACATTCTGCCTTCGACGCGGAACAGCGAATTTCAGGCATACGCGGTCTACACCGGCGAACGGTATGAGGAAGAGGTGCGCAAAATCCGCATGAAAGCGGTCGATGACCGGATCAACCAGCTCCTGGTGCTGGAGGCGTATAAAGCTCATCCGTTCCAGGTGCCGAAACAGGCGATTGAGGAAGAGCTGGACCATATCGCCGAACGGATGGGCGTCCGCTCCCGCCAAGAATTCACCCGGAAACTGCGCGACTCCGGCACCACCATCGAAACGCTCCGCAAGGATGTCGAAGAATACATGACCGTGCAGATCATGATTTTCGACCGCACCCGCATCGAGAACAACATCACCCCCCGCGATATTTTCGAATACTACCAGGCGCGCAAAGAAGAATTCGTCACCCCGGAGAAACTGGAGCTTGCCATGATCATGCTGGGCGCCGCCGATCCCGATCTGGAAGCGAAAATCAAAACCATGTCGGCAGAGCTTGCCGCTTCGCCGGAGTCCTTCGGCGAACTGGCGAAACGTTACAGCATCGGCCCGGCCCCGGCCGGAGGAGGCCGGCTCGGCGAAATCGAACGGCGCCGCCTGCGGCCGGAATTCGCCGCCGCCATGCCGGAATTCGAAACGGGGAAAGTGTACGGACCGATCCGCACCGCGGACGGGGTCTCCTTTCTCCGCATTCTCTCCCATACCCCGGAAAGCCGGGGCGATTTCAAGGCGCTGTCCCAAGAAATCCGCCGGAAAATGGAGTTGGAACAGCGGGAAAAAATACGAAATGATTATGTGAATAAATTGCGCGAAAAGGCGATCATTCGTTATTTTTTCTGAGAAATCTTCCCGGGATTTGCTTTTTGTGTGTCAGCAGTATATATTCCCGAGTATAATAGAATAAGTCGCGGCGTCGGGCCATTCGTCTCATTTCGCGACATAAGAGCATCGGGATAATACATTTATGAAACTATATTGTGCAAAATGCAAAAAAGTTTTCGAGGCGCAGAAGCCGGAAACGGGGGACAAGGTTTCCTGCCCCGGCTGCCAGGAGGAAATCACCTTTCCGGAAACTCCGCTTTCTCCGGGCGTGGTGATCAGCGATTTCCTGATTGAACGCCCGCTCAGCAAGGGGGGAATGGGGGAGGTGTTTCTCGCCCGGCAGCTTTCCCTGGATCGCCCGGTCGCGCTGAAGGTGCTGCAAGCGAAATTCCTGGACGATAAAGAGTATGTGGAATCCTTTTTCCGGGAAGCGCGCGCGGCGGGCCGGATCAGCCACCCCAACGTGGTGCAAGCCTACGCGGTCGGCGAAGAAAACGGAACGTTTTATTTCGCGATGGAGTATATCCGCGGCGAAACCATGAAGGAGATTCTCCGTAAGGAGAAGATTCTCGATTTCAATAAAGCCTCCAAAATCATCCGTGAAGTCGCCAGTGCCCTGGAAGCCGCCTGGCGAGATGAAAAACTGGTTCACCAGGACATCAAGCCGGATAATATCATGCTCGACGCCAACGGCTTCGCCAAGCTGGCCGACCTCGGTCTCGCCCGCGTCGCCGGAATCAACGACAAAGAAGCCTCCGAAGGGGACGAAGTTCTCGGCACCCCCCAATACATCAGCCCCGAACAGCTCACCGGGATTCCGACCGACGTACGCAGCGACATCTACAGCCTCGGCGCCACCTTTTACCAGTTTGTGACCGGGCGCTACCCCTACGTGGCCGAAACCTCGGAAGAAATCGCCAGAATGCACGTGTCGGGGAAACTGGAGCCCCCCAAATCAGTCAATCCCAAAGTGCCGGATGAGCTCAACACCATCATCATGAAAATGATGGCGCGCGACCTGGAAGACCGGTACCAGACCCCGGCGCCGCTGATCAAAGCGCTGGACATGTTCCTTCAGAGCAGCAGCAGCGCGGCAAGTACCGGAGCGGTCCCCAAGCTGAATCTGGAACTCCTCAAAAAAGGCAGCGCCAAACCGGCGGCGCCCGGCCTTGCGAAACCGGGCGGGGCTGCAACTCCCTTTGGAGCGCGTCCCGGAATGCCCGCCGCCGCGGTTCCGAAACCGGCATCTCCGAAACCGGCCGTTCCGCAGCCGCCGACACCGGTTGCCAAACCGGCCGTTCCCACAGCGGCGCCTCCGGCAGCGAGGCCGGCTCCTCCGGCAGGCGCTCCCACGCCTCCGAAACCGGCGCCTCCGGCAGGCGCCCCCACGGCTCCGGCGCCAACCCCGGTTGCCGCGCCGGCGAAAAGTGACGGAAAAGCGGCGGATGACGATGTAAAAGTAACGCCAAAAGCGGCGGCGGCCCCTCCGAAATCTGACGATAAAACAACGGAAGACGGAAAAAAAGAACCGGATAAGAAAGGCAAAAAGAAAAAGGCGGAAAAAGGAAAAGATTCCGCCAAAAGCAGCCCGGTCAAACTG
>JAVBSA010000416.1:0-3725 GCA_031556915.1 Victivallis sp. | reverse complement strand
AATCAATCAGGAACAGACGGATTTTCGCCTTGCCTTTGAAGCGGACCGTTGCCGTGCCCATTCCATTCTCCGGCAGCGAAAGCGCGGGTGAAGCAAAAGAGATCAGTATTTTGCCCTCTTTGGGCGTCAGAAGGTATCCTTCGCCGGCGCGCTCCAGCGAATAAGCCGTTTTCGCCTCGACCTTCCATTTGTCCAGATCAGGCGGAATCAGATTCGCCGCCCCCGCCGCCAGCACCGGCAGCAAGAAAGCCAGTAAGCACAGGTTCTTCACAGCCCCACCTCGTTGGTGTTGCCGTATTTGATGTCGAGAAACTTACTGTGGGCTCCCACTTGACCGAGCGGTGCGCGGACGGCTTGCACATGGAAATCGCCGAAAATGAAGTTCGCCTTTCTCGAATGCCGCACAGCGATGCCGTATTGTGGATTGGAATCCGCATCATAGGCGTTGGCAGTGTTGATGTTATAAAGAAAGTAATTCATCGGCGAGTCGCCGGCAATCGGCGACATGCTCGGCGTTTTACGTTGGTAATGCGTCAGATGGCGGATCTTCATGCATTCGTTGGAGTCATTGCCGGAGACCTTCCACTCTTTGCTCCCCATGCACTGGCGGTTCACACCGTAACTTCCGTAGGAGTCCCAATTGACGCCGCCCCAGTTTTTGTTGTTGACGTAAAATCCGGAGGGACAGACGAACACCCCCTGCGGACCGGGCAGCTGTTTGTAGGTGCCCGCCAACGCCTGTCCGTAGCCGAGGTAGTTGAGCATATCGTACCAGATCTGGTTATAAGGCTTGCCCCAGGAAAAAAGATAGGGCGGAAAGTACTCCCTATTATCCCCCGCGTAGTTGTTGATCATCAGGCCGATCTGCTTGAGGTTGTTGACGCATTGCGTCGCCTTGGCGCTCTCCCGCGCCTTGCTCAGCGCCGGCAGCAGCATCGCCGCCAGAATGGCGATGATCGCGATCACGACCAACAGTTCGATCAGTGTAAAAGCTCTTCTTTTCATCACGTTCCAGCCTCCGGTTTCAAAATTTCACATGGGTTTCTGCCTTAATTATACCGGAATTCACCCCAAAAACAATAGTCTTACCCGATGAAAAGAGTAAAACATTGTTGAAAAGATGCAAAAATGATGTAAATTAGTAATAAATCATGAAAAAAGCGACCTTACAGGAAGTGGCTGAGCTGGCGGGGGTCTCCATCGGGACCGCCTCGCGGGTGATGCACAAACAGAACCGGATTGCGCCGGAGACCCGGGAACGGGTGCTCGTCGCGGCCGGGCGCCTCGGTTATTCCCTCCCGGAGAGCAAACACCGGGTGGTCGCGGTCATCGCCCCGTCGCTGGAGATGCGGCGCCTCACCGACTACTTCGTCATGGTTTTCAACGCGCTCCGCGGTGAAATCCACGACCGCGGCTACCAGGCGCTGCTGGTCTCGCCGGAGGATATCGGGGTGTTGAACGAGTGGACGGTCTCCGGGGCGATCTCCTTCGACTATCTCGAACAGATCAGTTCGGCATTCCCCAAGCTCAAGAACATTCCGCTGGTCTGCTACAACGACAAGCCGAACCATTGGGAGAACGTCTACGCGGTATACTCCAACAAGCGCAAAATCTACGGCGACGTCATCCGGCACCTGAAATCGCTGGGGCATACCCGGATCGGAATCTGCAAAAACGAAGATCAGCAACAACTCAGCATGCACCTCGACACCAGGACGATTTTCCACGGGATCATGAAAGAAGCCGGGCTGGAGAAAGGCGCATTTTACCAGGCGACCTCCCCGCGATTGCCGCATTTCGAGGCGCTCGGGATGCTCCTGAAACACGAGATTACCGCACTCATCGCCGTCGAATTCGGCCCGCGGACGGACCGGTACCTCAAACTCTACGGCAAACGGATCCCGGAGGACATTTCGCTGGTCGCCGGCGGTTCGCTCGCGGCGGAAAACATGTATCCGCGCCACAGCGCGATGGACCTTAACTACGACGGAATGGCCCGCGCGGCGCTCGACATCCTCGAAACCATCTGGAAAGGCGGCAAAGTGACCGGCGACACGGTCATCGATTCGATCTTCACCATCCGAGAAAGCACCGGCCCGGCTCCGGGAACCACCCTGAAATGAAGTATATCGCTTCCGCCACTTGATTTTACGGCGTACCAGGACTACTTTACATTGGTGTTTTATAACAACATTTTTACAGGAACGGAGAACAACTGCCGGAAACTCAAAAAAACGTAGCTGATTTTCTGAAAATTATATAGAGCGGAGAGTTCCGAACTACCACTTTCCCAACGAACCGCCTGCAAATAACCGCCCCCTGTGCGCCCGTTTTCTATTTGGTGCATTTCCGGGGATTGTGTTCATTTGCAGCGCTGTGGTAGGCGTGGAACTCGACACAACAACAACCGGGGATGCACCTCTTCTATGAAGATATTCCTGGGCAAACTATGGAGTATTGTCATGTTTCAGTTCCATTGCCGCCGGAATTCCCGCACGAAGAAAGCATTAATTTTGTTGCGCCCAAACGAATTACGCTTGCATTTCGCAAATCCGAATGACATATTAACATATCACTCATTATCGCTTGGCGTCCATAATATCAATTTTCAGAATAAAATGTCTATGATTTCAGCCCGTTTCCTGACACGGTTTCTCCGGGTTTTCGGCGCGATTTTTCTCTGCGCCCTGGCCGCTTCCGGTGCGGAACAGGCCGCCGCGCCCCAGTTCAAACGCATCCTGCTGATCGATTCCTACTCCCCCACCGACAAGATCTGGAGCGCGAACACACGGCAGGGATTCCTGGATTCCCTGCGCGACCCGGACCTGACGCTCGGGGTCGAAACCTTCGACCTGTGCATCCGCTACCAGCCCGGCATGGTTCCCCTGCCCGGCGACGTCGAGGCCCTGCAAGCCAAATTGAATACAACCCGGTACAATCTGATTGTAACAATCGACAACGCGGCGGCCAATCTCTTTCTCTCCGGCAACCTCGCGCTGCCGGACAAAACTCCGCTGCTGATCGCCTCTTACTTCGGACCGCTGCAGGAAAAAATTCCGGCGGGAACCGATATCACCGGCGTCTCGTCGGCCCTCAACCAATATAAAAACGTCGAGCTGGGGATGAAATTCCTGCCGGACAACCGGCAGATCACGATCCTGTTCGAAGCCACCGAAGACGGCAATACGCAACGCGACCTTTTCCGGCGATGGTACGCGGCGAACTCCCGGCTGGCCGACATGAATATCCGCATCGTGAGCGGCGAGGAGTATTCGACTCCGGAAATGCTGAAAATCGTCTCGGCACTGCCGCCCTCTTCGCTGCTCCTGGTTCACTCCTGGGGGTCCGTCAAAGACGCGATCCCCCAGAGCGGCTACACGATCCTGCCGCAACTGCGGCAGAGCTTTCACGGATTGATCCTCGGCAAGTTCGCCGGTTACATCGGCCTCGGAACAGCCGGAGGAATGATCATTTCCGGGATGGATCAGGGGCATCAGGCCGGCCTTCTCGCCGCAAGGATCCTGCGGGGGGAACGCGCCGGCGACATCCCGGTTCAGGCCGGCGGCAGCAAACTGATGCTGGACTACCCGATGCTGATGCAAGCCGGCATCAAGCCGTCGCTCATTCCGCCGGGAGCCATTCTGCTCAACGAACCCAAAGACTTTCTGGAACGATACCGCAAATGGATCCTGGGAACGGCCGGAACCGTCGTCGCATTGCTGCTG
>JAVBSA010000145.1:0-4792 GCA_031556915.1 Victivallis sp. | reverse complement strand
GGGCTGCTGCTGCGCCATCTGGGCAAGCTGGAGAGTTCCGTGGCGGACAGCGCTTCGCTGCCGCCGCCGATCGCCGCGGCGCTGGAATACCTGGCCGGCCATTTTTCAAAGCCCTTTTCGGTGGCGGAGCTGGCGGAGCGGAACGCCTTGAGCCCGAGCTATTTCAGCGCACTGTTCCGGGAGCATGTCCGACTGAGCCCCGCAGCTTACGTGCAGAAATTGCGCCTTGCGTATGCGCGGCGCCTCCTGGTCGGCAGCAAACTCACCATCGGCGAGGTCGGGGAATTGTGCGGTTTCGACAATGTCAATTATTTTGTCCGTCTTTTCCGGCAGCGGCACGGCTGTACGCCGGGCGAGTACCGTTCCGGCGCGGGGGCAAAGGCCGAGGAATTATAATTGCTTGCGGAATTCGCCGGGGGTTTCGCCGTAGTGTTCGCGGAAAAGGCGGATGAAATAGGCGGGGTAGGAGAATCCGCAGCGGCGGGAAATTTCTTCGACCGCGAGGGGTTCGCGGAGGAGTTTCACCGCATAGTCGAGCCGCAGCCGGGTGAGGTATTCGCGGACGTTCATTCCGGTGCGGGCGCGCATCAGTTTCGAGAGGCGCGCAGGGGGAATTCCGGCACGCGCCGCGATGTCCTCGCGGGCGAGATCGTAGCCGAATTGAATGTTGAGCGTCTCCGCCACCCGGTTCCAGATGCGGTCTTCTTCGGTGACAAGCGTGTCGTCTTCCTGTTCGATCAGGTCGAGGGCGAGCAGCAGCAAAGTGCGGATTCCGGCGAGCGCGGCGGGGTTGGCGTCGTTCATCCGATTGAGCATGTCGAGCGCCGCCCGGATGACGGGCGGGGGCGGGAAGCGGCTGTGAAAATAAACATCCGGCCCGTGTCTGGGGGTGTCGTCGCTTTGGTCGATATAGATGAACCGGGTGTACTTTTCGTAGAAAACCAGGGAAATCATGCTGTGATACAGATCCCACCGTTCCTCCACCCACGCGCCGGGGCGGCAGAAGATGACGTCGCCGGGGGCGATGGTCAGCTCGACGGTTTCACTGCCGGTGCCGAAGAGAACATGCTTCTCCCGGTCGAGCGGCAGGATGATCCGGGCATAGGGGTGCAAGGCGACATGGCGCTGCGGCAGAGGCCGCGGATGGGCGAAAATCGGCCGCCTCAACTCCATCGTCGTTGCCCGGCGTAGAAAACCGGTCATTTGTTCCCTGGAAAGTATCATGTCTTAATATATTCCGCACCGGACGGGATGCAATAAAAATTTAATATCATTTTCTTTTTTTTAATATTGTCCGAGCACGATTCTCTTGCTATAATTATGATAGAATTGAAAAAAATCATTATCGGGAAGGGGCCGGCAAGATGAAAAAACGATTTACTTTAATTGAACTCCTGGTTGTGATCGCGATCATCGCCATTTTGGCCGCGATGCTGCTGCCGGCGCTCACCCAGGCGCGCGAGAAGGCCAAGCAGGGCAGTTGCACCAACAATCTCAAGCAGATCGGGCTGGCGATGGCGATGTATTCGGCCGACTGGTGGGATTACACGCCGCCGGTGACCGCAGCCGGAGGGTCCGGCGGGCCGACGGGAGCCATCAACTGGTACGCCACCGAAGCGGCGCACCCGACCTGGATTTACACCTATCTCTCGCGGGTCAGCGGAACCGGCGCCGACGACAACCGGCGGAAGGCTACGCTCTGTCCCTCCGCCGGTCCCGTCCGCAGCGGAGCGGCGCTCCATTACAATCACAATTACTGCTACACCTACGAGGTCGGCGGCCGCGACGATGGCGGCAACAACTACACGCGCCGCAAAACGACCACCGTGAAATCGCCGTCGAGCGCCTATTGTTTCTTCGACACGCAGATCGACGGGTTCACCGACGAACGCCGTTTCGCCACTTCGGAATATTGGGCGCGCGACATCTCGCGGACCAACCTCGACTATCGTCACGGCAGCAAGGTTAACGTGCTGCTTCTCGACGGGCACGTGAAAATCCACGGGCTGCATGAGTTGAAATATTCCACCAACGCCACCGACTGGCGAAACTACTGGCCCCGCCAGTTCTGAGAGGAAAAAGTTGAAAAATGTTCTGATCTGGTTTGCCGCATTGCTGATTCTCTCCTGTCCGGCGGCGAAACTTGAAATCATGCAGGAGAGTTTCATCGACATGATTTACGCTCACCGCAACGGCAAAGACCGGGTGCTGGAAATGGGCGACAGCTCCAGCGTCCTGAGCGCTTCGGCCCGGAGCGCGGGATTTGCGCTGCTCGGTTCCGACCGTGACGGCGACCGCGAAGTGCAAATTCAAATGGAGCTGGTTTTCCCGGATGGATCCCGGCACGGTTTCGGGGAACAGCCGGTGCTGAAGCTCCGGCGAGACCGGATGCTCGTTCGCAACCTCCGGCTGGTTCTCGACGACGCCGACGTCGAACGGGTGATGAACTGTTCTTCGCGTTACAATCTGACCACGCTCCGGGTCGAGGCGGCGTTTTCCGACGCCGACGGCAAAGTGCTTGCGGCGCTGAACACCACGGCGGCGATCGGCTTCGACCGGGGCGTACGGACGGGATTCCCGAGAGCGGAAATCCTTCCCCGCAACGGGGTGCCTACGCTCGCCGTCAACGGTGAATTTCACCCCGGCATCTTCGGTTACGTCGGCTGGAACTGGCTGCCCGCGCGAAAGAGCGTCCGCGACTTCGGCGAAGCGGGGTTCCATCTTTACGAAGTGGTCTTCCAGCCCTGGAGCATCTGGAAGGGGGGAGAACTCTCCGTCGACGAGATGGAGAAAAAGCTCAACAGCCAGATTGCCCCGCTGGCGGCACAGGATCCCGACGCGCTCATTTTCCTGCGTTACTGGCTTTATGTTCCGCGCGATTGGGCCAAATACCACCCCGGCGAGGTGATCCGTTACGACGACGGATCCTCCGAAATTCCGTTCCTGGGCGGTCCCTGGGCGCACGCCTCCTACGCCTCGCCCGCCTGGCGGGAAAGTTACAAGCGCACGGTCGCCGAGCTGATCCGGCGCCTGGAGAAAGGCCCCTATGCCGACCGGATTTTCATGGTCCGCCTCGGTTACGGCAATTGCGGCGAGTGGAACAACTTCGGGTATCACCAGAACAAATTTCCCGGTTTCTCACCTCAGATGCGCGCCGCCTACCAAAAATTCCTGAAAAAACGCCATAGCACGATTGCCGATTTAAACGCAAACTGGCAAAGCGATTACGGCAGTTTCGAAGAGATCGAAGTTCCCGGCCGGAATGAGCGGCTGAAGGGCGAAGGAGCCATCTTCCGCCCGGAACAATCCGGCAATTACAGCGACTATTACCGTTTCCTCAGCGATTACACGGCGGAGCTTTGCGTCGATTTCGGGAGAACCGTCAAAGAAGCTTCCGGCGGGAAACTGCTTTACGGCGTCTTTTACGGCTACTTTCTGCATCACCTGACCGGAGCGCCGTACCATTCGCTCGACTCCGGCCATTACGCGCTCCGGAAATTATTGGAGGCTAAGGAGATCGATACCGTTTGCAGCCCCTACAACTATCACCGCCGCGACCGGGCGATCTCCATCGGCATGGCGCTGGAATCGATCAAGGCGCACGGCAAACTCTTTCTCGCCGAAATGGATCTGCCGACCCATCTGGCGGACGCCGCGAACTATCACGGCACCGCAGGCCAATCCTTCGGGTATCATCAGGCCGAAGTTAAAACCATGACGCTTTACCGGCGCGATTTCGGCCGGGTACTCACCTGGGGCGTCGGCGGCTACTGGTACGACTTCGCCCACAACTGGTACGATTTCGCCGCGTTCCGAAAATTTTTGGCGAACTCGGCCCGGATCAACCGCGAGGCGCAAAACTGCGACATGCGTTCGGTCGCCGAATGCGCGGTGATTCTGGATGAAGAGAGCGTTTACCGCCTCACCCTCCACTCCGGCGACTGGGCGAAGGCGCTGCGCGAGACACTGGGGTACGTACTTGAGAGCGTGGGGGTTCCCATCGATTTCTACCTCGCCTCCGATCTGGACCGGGCTGCCGCCAAAGGATACAAGCTGCTGGTTTTCGCCAACCACTTCCGCGAAGATAAGAGAATGAATGAAGTGCTCGAATCATTCTCCGGCTGCCGGCTCTTCCTGGAACCGGCGGCGAAACATGCGTGCGTCCCGGCAAAATGCATCCATGCGCCCGCCGGAATCAAGCCCGCGGAAGCGCGGGAGATATTCCGCCGCGCCAACGTCCACCGTTACAGCGAGACGGACACTGTACAGAGTTACGCCAACGCCTCCGTGGTGGGAGTCTGGCTGCCGGAAGGCGCACGGGAAACAGTGAAAATCACCCTGCCGCGTATCGTGGAGAACATCACCGACGCGGAAACCGGGGAGGTGGTTGCGGAGAACAGCGCCGTGGCCGAGTGGAAGGCCGCGGCGGGGCCGCACTTCCGGCTGTTCCGGATCCGGTGAATGGCGAGGGGAATGGCGAGTTAAGAATTGTGGGAGCCTGACAGGGGTCGTGGTCTTTTCGACCTGAGCGGTCGAAAAGACCGTCGCCCGCCTGGTGGCGGAAAAATTTTTGAAAAAAATTTTCCTTGTTTAGCGTCACCGGCGCGCGAGAAAGCTTGAGGCTTTGCCTCAAACTCCACTCAAGGGCTCCGCGCCCATAAGCGCTAGCCAAAATAAACGCGCCTGGACTTGAGGCTCCGCCTCAAACTCCGCCAAGGAGCGCTTCGCCTCCTTGGAACCTCCGACCGGCAAGGTGCCGGAGCCGACGCCTTTTCGGGCTTCGCCCGAAAAG
>JAVBSA010000411.1:0-2963 GCA_031556915.1 Victivallis sp. | reverse complement strand
GCTTCGTCGAAGTAGTCGAAGCGCCACACCCCGGCGGAGGGCTGGAGCAGCGCCCAGCGCGCGTCGGTGCGGACGACTTTGCCGCCGCACCAGGCTGCGGCCTGCGTCATCAATTCGCGTTCTCTCCGGGTATATTCCGGGTAGTCGTAATGGGCGCTGATCCCGAAGATGAACCCCTCGCTCCGCCCCGGCGTCGGGCCGGCCGGTTCCAGGTAGGCGAACCGCAGGGGGGGCTGCTTGCGGAGGTCGCCGCCTTCGCCCTCGAATTGACAGCGCAGATAGTAGGGGCCGAATTTCTCCGGCTTCGGGAGCGCGATCCGCGTCACCCCGTTGGCCGGAAGTTCGACCGGAACCGTTTCGTTGAACACGACTTCGCCGTCGGCGTCGGTCACCAGGTATCCGATCGCGCCCTTGCGCTCAACCGCGTCGTCATTGGCGGCGGAGAGACACAGTTTTTCCTCTTCGCCGGGCCGCAGGACATGAAGTCCGTTGCCGGTCTCCACATCGAACCGCACCGGAGCGGCGAACGCCGCGGCCGAAAACACCATGATTCCCAGGAATCCCGAAATGCGCATCATAACCTATTCCTCCACCGCAATGGTTATTTTACCGAGACCGATCCACCCGGTTCCGGCCCTGTCGCGAAAGTCGAGCGAAAAACCGTAGAGGCGGGCGGGGAAATCCACCGTCTTGTTTTGAATCTTGCCACCCCAACCGCTGAGCGTTTTGGTGTTGTCTACGGGAATCCGATAAGTCTTCCACCCCCGCGTCTCCGCCGGAATCGTGGCCCAAACATTCAAAAATTCCTCATCGCGGTCGAGAATACGGAAACTGATGTAGGTGATTCCGGCCTCTTCCGGAATATAAACCTCAAGTTCGAGCACCGCCTTTTTGAAAGGCCCGACCGATAATGGCCGCCCGGGAACCGAAAGCGCCGCTTCACAATGAGGGGCCTCGGTGCGGTTGTATTCGATCAGCAGAGCCTTGCGGCCTTCACACTCGCCGGGCTCGGCGTTTTGCCCTTTGTCTTTGAAATGAAAATAGGTATTGACCGTATCTTTCGATGCATCGATCAAAGGCTTCACCTCCGCTCCCGTGAGCGGGAAAAGCAGTGCCGACAACGCGAGAAGCAGATGATATTTCATAACCGTCCTTCGTTTACAGCGTAATGGCGTTATATGCCGGGGGATTGGCGTAAACCTCAACGCCGGACTCCTTCAGCTCCTGCGGCCGTTTCGCTGCCGCATGCCCGTCGGCGAAAGCAACGCTGCCGCGTTCGGAGTGCCACGGAGAAAAGAGGTAGTCGTTGGAATTGGAATAATAAATATAGCAGGATTTACCGACATGGGCGGCTCCCGCCGTGATGGTGCGGGCGCCGTCGACCAGCATCGGAAAGCGCGCCGCGTTTTTCATTTTCGAAAGCTTATAACCGTAGAAGTTCCCGGAAGTAACATAGGGAGAACCGAAACCGTACCCCTCCAGCTTGGTGTTGCTCGGGCAGTAAAAGCCGGAGTATTGATGAAAATACGGATCGTCTTCCAACGTTTCGAGGTCTACTCCCCATAAGGTCGGCGACTTGCTCCGGCAATAGGCGACGCTTCGCGGCACATAATTCATCTTGAAAAGCTTCGATGACGAAATGATCCCGGCGGTTCCCCACCAGACGCCGTTCTTGAATTCGTAAACGATAAGGTAGTCATTGTAATCGTTTGAATACATCAACAATCCCGACATTGTCTGCTTGATGCGCGACAGGCAATCGGTACCGCGGGATTTCTCCCGCGCCATATTGAGCGCGGGCAGAAGCATCGACGCCAGGATGGCGATGATGGCGATAACAACCAAAAGTTCGATCAGCGTGAATTTTCGATTTTTCTGTTGCAATTTCAGAGTGTTTCGCATTTCGGTCTCCTTATGGTTTTGGGGTAGTTTTACACTTATTCTTCCGGCCGCCCGGCGATTTGTTTGGGGGAGTTCCACACTGTCTTCCTTTCGTTGCCTGAAGAAAGTTTACCGACGCTTTTGCGTTCAACCAGATGCTGGGAGATGAAGACTTTGCGGTTCCGAGGTCTTTTTCCGTCGATGAAAGCGACGGCTCCCGTCACCATTTTGAGATAGTCCGCCGTAGTCACCGTGAGGGGCGGGGAGGCATATGCAAAAATCGCCACATCCCCCTCGCCGCTGACGCTGATGTCCTCGGGAACCCGGTACCCGGCCTGTCGCAGTTCTTCCACCGCGGCGAACGCGCCGTGGGTGGAGGAGAAAAAGAGAGCCGTCAGCTTCTCCGACGCAATCCGGTCCAGATTCCGGCGGATCAGGTCCCGGGCGGCGCTCATGGCGTCGTCCCAGGCGCGTACCGCGCCGGAGAATACCTGGTTTGAGCCGAACTCCAACCCGCGCTTGCGCATCGCGCCCCCGAAGGTTTTCAAATGAAGTTCAGTATATTCCGTATTGGGTTCGTTGCGGACATAACCGATCCGGCTGTGTCCGGAATCGGCCAGATAAACAACCGCCAGTTCCGCTCCGGAAGCCGCGTCCACTGAAAACTGCGCGCAATTCCCCGGCAACTCATAACCGTAATACTGATGATCCAGAAGCACCACGGGGAACGGGAGTTCCCCGATCCGCCTCCATTCGTCAGGCGGGATCATATTGAGCGTGCCGAAAATAATCAGCCCCGCGCAATTCTCCTGCCCGGCCGCAAAGTCGCAGACGTCCGCGATGGAAGTATTGTTCTGAAGCCGGCAGTTGATGGAGAGGTAACGGTATTTCTGCAACGTCTGTTCCACCATCAGGTTGGTGCGCCAGACGTTTTCCGAGGGGTAATCGATGCTCGCATAAACCACGCGCCGGAGCGTCTCGCCCGCTTTCCTGTCGGCCAGATTGGCATCTATGCTGTCGGGCCGCACGGCCACGATGCCGGATCCGTGCTTGCGGCGGATGACATTTTCATGTTCCAATTC
>JAVBSA010000144.1:0-4756 GCA_031556915.1 Victivallis sp. | reverse complement strand
GCTTCGTCGCCGGGTTTGAAATCCTTGATCTTGCCGGTATTCACGCCGAAGAAATGTCGTTCCATCGGGATGAAACCCCAGAGTTTGTACGGTACACCCTTGACGAACAAACCGAGCGGCGCGTCATTTTCCGGCGCGTCCTGGTAATAGTTGTTCAGCGTGACCGGGTCGACCATTCGCTTAAGCCCCTTGGCGTACAATCCCTTGTCGAGGCTGAAGCCGAGTTTGTGCGGCGGGCAGTACATGTAATCCAGATTGCGGCCGTATTTATCGCAGGGCGCAAAGAACGGCGAGAAAACCGCCAAGCCGTAGAGGGTGATCAGCAGCAGCCCGGCGGCCACCGCGAGCTTATGTTTGCGGAACTTCAGAAACGTCAGCTGACGCTGGTTCAGCATATCATAAGTCAATTCCTTTTTCATTATTTCGCCCCTCCTTCCAAACGAATGCGCGGATCGACCATCATCAGCAGCAGGTCGCTGATCAGTGTTCCGAAAACCCCCAGTAAGCTCAGCACCATCAGCATGGAACCCGCCATATTCATGTCCTGGCTGAACAACGCTCCGAGCATCAGCGGCCCGACCGTGGGCAGGCTCATCACGATCGCCACAATCGAACTGCCGGACACCAGCGACGGAAACAGCCCGCCGATCCCCGAAATAAACGGGTTCAGCGCCAGCCGTACCGGATATTTGAACAACAGTTTCATTGGGCGCAGCCCTTTGGCGCGGGCGGTGGTCACGTACGGTTTATTGAGTTCGTCCAGCAGATTGGCGCGCATCACGCGGATCATGCCCGCCGTACCGCCGATGCCGGTCACCAGGATCGGCAGCCAGATGTGCCGCATCAGGTCGGCGACTTTGCCCCAGCTCCACTCCGGCCGGATCGCGTATTCCGCTGAAAACAGCCCCGACATCCCGGTCAGCGCCATCAGCACCAGCGCCAGCAGGAACCCCGGAATGCACATCCCGAGAAACCCGATGACCGTAATCACATAGTCGCCGACCGAATATTGCCTGCAGGCTGAATAGATTCCGACCGGCAGCGCCAGCGACCAGGTCAGGAGCACGGTTCCGAGCGAGATCAGCACCGTCAGCATAATCCGGTCGCCGACCATGGAATTGACGCTTTTCAACGTCTCCATGGAGTACCCCATGTTGCCTTGCAGAAGCCCGGTGTCTCTGGAGTCGAAACTGGTGAACCAGGTGAATCCCATCCAGCGGCAGTACCGTTCCCACGCCGGGTCGTCGAAGTGGAACATGGCCCGCAGGTTTTCCATTTCGGCTTCGATTTGCTCCGGCGACGAACCGGATTCCTCCAGCTCCATGATGCGGGTACTCAGGAAATCTCCCGGCGGCAGTTGGATGATGGTGAAAATACAGATCGAAATCACCAGCAGCGTCGGCACCATGATGAACAACCGCCGCAGTACAAACGGATGCTTCAGGATCAACAGCGTCAGCAGCAGGAAAACGATCCCCAGGAACAACACCTGGAAAATCCGTTGCGGCGCGGGAACCGGCACTCCCGATGCGGGCGGCAGTTTGTCCTGAAAACTTAGCTGTTGAATCGTGTCCCGGTCGGCCGCACTCGACGGTTTTTCGAAATAATAGGTCTCCGCAGCGGTATTGCCGGGACTCATCACCATGACTCCTTCCACCGCTTTTTCCGGCACGTTCTTCATGTTGTCGGAAACCACCACGATTTTCGGCGCGGCGCTGGCCGGGTTGATCGTCCAGAGATGATCGTGCGCGATGGCGGTGATTTCGCTCATCAACTCTGTTTGACGGACCGGGTCGGGCGTCCGCATCATCTCGTCGAAATTCTCCATCGAGCGGAACATCGGATGATCCTTCGGCACCGGAACCGCGCCGGGGGTGTCTGCCCGGGGATCGCCGTACATGCCGCCCAGGTTGTACCAGTTGCCCCAGCCCACCGCGTAGGCCGATTCGTTGTTGATCGGCACAAAACAGCGCGGCGACAGGATCGGCAGGATTTCCGATTCGCTCGACCAGACGAAGAAGTCGTAATCCCGCGACGATTTGCGCACATAGAGCAGCGGCCGCGAACAGAACTGGTAAATGCAGCGGATGCCGATGTCCGACCAATCGTCCACAATGAACTGAGCCGGTCCATTGCCGGTGAAATCGGTGAAAATCATATAGAACGTCAACGGATTGCCATCCGGGCCGCAGCGGTAACCGTCTTTGCGCGCCGCGGGGTCCCAGCCGCGGCTGCGCCAGACTTCGTCGAGCATACGGTTCGCCAGCTCCGGATCGTACCTGGTATAGGCATGGCGCAGTTTTTCATCCGGAAACTTCGAATACGGCCCCGGGTCCACCTGCTCCGGCCTGGCCTGACCGCTGTAAAACGCACGGATCAGATCCTGACGCCGCAGCGAATGCGAGAGCGCTTTGCGGAAATTCTTGTCCGCCAGGAGTTCCGCCTTCATCGCCGAACCCGAATCCCGCTCCGAAACCGCGCGGTTGACGTTCGGGCTGAGCAACCAGTCGCTGCGCGAACCCGGAATCCAGCAGCGCACATTGTAGTTGTGAGCAAAACCGCGCTCCATGAACTCCGTATAGTTTTCAAATCGGATATAGCGAAACTGCATGTCCGCCCGCCCGCTCGACACCGACAGCGGCAGCATCATCGAATCCACTGCGTCGAGCTGCAGGCGGTCGATGTACGGCAGTTGGTTTCCCTGCTCGTCCACCGCGAAATAATATGGATTGCGCACATAGGAAAACGGCGACATGGTATTGTATTTGCGGCAGATCCACGGATTGAGCGACGGCATTTCCGGATTATCCGTTTTGATGAAATTGTACAGCGCTCTCGGCGTCTGCATGTTGTATTTCTTCATTTCCGTTTGTATGAACTCAGGATCGCCATAGTCGGGATGGTATTTCCTCAGGAAATGCGCCGGCCGGAAAGCGCCGTAAATCACCAGCGCCTCCAGGAAATCCGTCCGCGGCTCCGGAAAAGAATATCGTATCGCATGGGATCCGAGTTTTTCCAGCTTTCCCGGCCTGCCGCCGGCCGTGAAACACTTCAGCGCGGCGCCGCTGCCGAGAGATTTGCACAACATTTCATCGTACCAGTGATACATGATGTCATCCGCCGTAAAAGGATGACCGTCGCTCCACCGGATCTGCCGCAACTCGATCTCCCAGGTTTTGCCCCCGTCTTTCATCTCATATCCCTTGGCGATATGCGGTACAATCGGATACCCCATCGGGCTGAAACGGAACAAACTTGAGGCGCTCAGCCGGTGCATGACCTGACCTTTGTCCGCCCCGGAACCCGCCACGAACTGCACCCATACCCCGCCATAATTCCCGACTCCGTCGCAGCCGCGCATGACCACCGGTTCCGGCCCCACCCGTTGCGCCACATCCGGCAAACCGAGCCCGTTCAGAATCGGCGACTCTCCGCGCGGATACCATCCCGGCAATTCCCCCGCCGCAATCGCACTCTCGACGGCCGCTCTGGCGGCCGCCGGATTCTTCGCGTAAAACGCCGCCGCTTTCCCGTATTCATCCTCCGGGATATCCAGCGTCGTCCGCGTTTGCAACCCCTCGAGCGATTTCGGCATATTCCGCGACTCCGCCGCCTTCGCCATCTCCTCCGCGGACCACGGCAATTCCCGCGGCGCGGTATCCGGCCTCACCGCCCACGAGAAAAGCAGCATCGCCAGATACAGCCCCCCCAACGCGGCCAGAATCCCCGCCGCCATCTTCCATTTCGGCACAGGACGGATCGCTTTTGCCCGACTCATAACACTCCGTTCCTTCCCTTGATCGCTGTATTACCGGACTTGATGTTTCATTTTGAAAATTATACATCATATATATGAGAATGTCAATTCGTCACGGAGCAGTCCATTTGTTTTTCGCCGTTGCCCGCGGTATATTAGGCTTATGAATCAGCAATACGACAACCGGCCCATCGGCATTTTCGACTCCGGCCTCGGCGGGCTTACCGTTGCGGCCGCTTTGCGGCGCAAGCTGCCGGGCGAAGCGGTCGTCTATCTCGGCGATACCGCCCGCGTGCCTTACGGCGACAAATCGGTCGATGCGATCAACCTGTTTGCGCGGCAGGATATGGAATTCATGCTTTCGCGCGGGGTGAAACTCGTCGTCGCCGCCTGCAACACCGTTTCGGCGGTTGCGCTCGATTCGCTCAAAAAAAGTTATCCGGGCGAAATCATCCTCGGCACCATCGACTCCGGCGCGCAGGCGGTGATCGATTCCGGCGCGGAACATGTCGCAGTGATCGGCACGCGCGCCACCGTCAACAGCGATGCCTACCGCCGCACAATTCACGCCCGGAACCGCTCCATCCGGGTGGTCAGCGTCGCCTGCCCGCTGCTGGTCCCGCTGGCGGAAGAAGGAATCCTCTCCGGCCCCGTCGTCGAAGGCGCGCTCGATATTTATCTTGCCCCCCTCAAAAAAAATCTTCCCGACGCGCTTTTGCTCGGTTGCACCCATTATCCGCTTTTCATCGAAGCGTTCGACCGCTATTTCGAAGGGAAAGTGAAGATCATCGACAGTGCGACCGCCTGCGCCGATTACACAATGGCGTTCCTCGCGGAGCATCAAATCGCGGCGAGCCCGGAGAATACGCCGATGTTCGGCTGTTTCGTCACCGACCTGCCTTCGGAATTCCACCGGCACGCCACCCGCTTTCTCGGGGGCGCTCCCGGCCGGGTGGACCGTGTCAATCTGGCGTAAAAATGGGGAGGCGGAGCCGACCG
>JAVBSA010000337.1:0-4337 GCA_031556915.1 Victivallis sp. | reverse complement strand
GGATGCTGGAATTCTGGCATGATTTCCGGAAATGTTGTTCCTGTCCGGTCCGGGTGCGCGGGTCGAATTTCGGCGCCGGCGTGGAGCTGGCCACCGACGCGGCCCCGATCCGGGAGATCTATGCGCTGGGGGGACTCGAGTTTCCGCCGATCAATTCGCCGTGGACGCCGATCAATCAGGACGCCGGCGCCGAACTGACCGGCTGGATGAGCCACCTTGCCGGGTGGCCCAAACGCGATATCCTGTTCCGGCTGTATCTGCATGACCCCTGGTTCCCCACTTCGCCGTGGCTCGACCGCTACGGCCGGGAACCCTATGACATTTACCTGCCGCTCGCCGTCAGCCGCCTGCGGCGCGACGGCGCGGTCGATACGGCGAACGCGATTGCGTTCCTGACCGTCGACAACCGGTTCGGCAAGATGCCGCCGCAGGTTCCCCGCGAAGCGCTGCCGCACGTCGAAGCGGCGTTGCGCGATGCGCCCGACGAGGCGGGGCCGTTCGTCTGGGTCTACCCCTTCGATCAATATCACCACTGGATCACCCCGGCGGAGAACCGGCCGGATGAGGTGCTGTTCGGCGACCTGTTCGCCCGCGCCATGTCCAACGCCGGATTCCCGCTCAACTCCGTGGTGAACGCCGATGACTGTTCCGCCCTGCCCGATGGAAGTGTCGCCGTCTCCCCGGTGCCGGAGGCGGACAGTTTGTGGGAAAAAGAGCTCCTCGCCTTTGCCGCGCGGGGCAACACCGTGCTGTTCTACGGCCCGATGCGCAACGCCTCTTCAACGCTGCTCGACGCCTTCGGCATCACGATCGGTTGCGATCTGGAAGGCGGGTTTTCTTCCGGCCCGGTCCATCGCTCCATCGTTTCCGGCGGGGGAATCTGCGAATGCGGCGGTGCGCATGTGCTTCACACGGTGCACCAGGGAGATTCCTGCCGTACCTACGCGGCGCTGGCACACCACCGTCAGGGGAAGTTGCTTTACTTGCGCGGCTCGATCGATCAGTATCACGCGTACGTGGTCGGCAACCGCCTGAAGTTCAGCGAAAAGGACAACGGATTTTACCCGGAAACGCTGGCGGCGAAACTGATGGAGCAATGCGGCTGGAAAATGGAAATCGTCCGCCCGGTCGCCGAGTGCTTTTTCCCGGCCCAGACGCTGCATTGGCATGAGAACGCGCTCTATTTCGCCGGCCTCAATCGGACCTTGCCGACGATGCAGCGCTGGAACACCCCCTGGGGCGCCCCGATCCCGGTCGGGTGCGACGTCATGCTTGAAAACGGCGACGCAAAATTTCAGTGGCCGCGTTCCTTCCACGCCGAATGCCGGGTCTTCGTCAGGCAATCCGCCGGCGCCATGGTCAGCTGCGTGGAATATTCGCCGACGGTGCGCGACCAGAGCCGTTTCTTTTAACAGCGGAACCTCGACGACGCGGGAGTGCGGATCGCGCCGCCGGAATCGGAATGGCATAAGCTCGAAGTCAGGCGCGTTCAGAACGACGCCTATATGACCGTTCCGCCCGAAGAGCTCGAAGAGGTGAAGGAACACGGCCGGAAATTCCTGCGCGCCCGGCGCAAGCTGTCAGGAAATTGGATGATCGGCTATTGACCTCTGCCCGCAGATATGTTATATTTCACATAACCCCAACCCATAAGGAGATGAAATAAAATGACAAAATGGATTTCAGCAGCTCTGATGTGTGTTCTTTCGACGGCGGCCATGGCCGGGCCTTTGCTCAACTTCGCTCCGAAAAACTTCTCATGCTATCCGTGGATGGGCGTGTCGATCGAAACCGGCAAAGACAGTCTGACCCTCAACCTGGCGCCCGACGCCAAGAATTACTGCGGTGTCAACATCAATCTCAACAGTCAACTCAAACTGACCGACGAGATCCGCAAAGGCATTTTCTCGTTTGAAATCAACGGAATCACCGACGGCATGGATAAGACGCAGATGCAATTGGGGCTGACCCCTTACAGCGCCGAAAACAAGAAGCTCGACACCAGGTATGTCCCGTTCACGGCAGTGGATAACGATAAAACCACCTGGCAGACGGTCACAGTTCCGATGGCGAAACTGGTCACAGCAGAAAGCGATTCCGTCAAGAACATCAATTTCCAGTTCCAGGTGCTTCCGGCCAACCGCGGAAACATCGAGATCCGGAGCATCGCAATCATCAATCCGGAGCCTGCCGGACAATGAGCTTCACCAATGCTCAATGGATCGGCGGCGGGACATTATACCGCCGCCGTTTTTTCGCCGGGGAACAGGCCGCCTCCGCCCGGTTGCGCGTCGCAACTCCGGGCTATTTCTTCTTCACCCTGAACGGGAAACGCATTTCGGACGACGAATTGATTCCCGCCCAGAGCGATTATGAGAAAACGCTCTATTTTCTGGAATACGATCTTGCCGGGCATCTCCGCCCCGGTGAAAACGAATTGCTCATCGCCGTGGGCGAAGGCTTTTACTCCCAAAGTCGCGTCGACTCAAAAAAATACGGCTGGGGAAATGCTTATTACGGCGAACGGCGGTTGCTGGCCGAAGTGGAAAACATCGTCTCCACCGATCTTGATTGGGAAACCTGCGAGGGGCCCTATGTCTCCGACAACGTCTACGCCGGGGAATGCTTCGACGCGGCGCGGGAAGCTCTCTGGCGCAAAGTCACCCTTCTCCCCTCCCCCGGCGGCGAGCTTCTGCCGCAGCCGATTCCGGCCGAGCGGGTTCGCGCCCGCCTTGAGCCGGTTGAAATTCTGGAGCGATCCGTTCACCGCTGTATTTTCGACTTCGGCAAAAATATCTCCGGCCGCGCCGCCATCACCGTCGACGCCCCATCCGGCGGAACCTTTACGTTACGCTACGCCGAAGAGCTCGACGAGGACGGCAAGATCGATTTCGACAGCACCGGGGTATTTGCCACCGGTGTGATTCCCACCGACATCTATCATGCCGAAGGCGGCGGAAAGCCGGAATCCTGGCACGCCTCCTTCGGCTACCGGGGATTCCGTTACGTGGAGTGCATCGCCTCCGCCGGCCTCGATACCCTGTTGAAAATCGAAGCGGAACACATCTACAGCGATCTCGCGAACACCGGCTCCTTCGAGTCGGATGACGACGCGTTGAATCTCGCCTGCGATATGATGGAGCTCACCTTGGCGGATTCGCTCCACTCCATCCCCGTGGACTGCCCGGTCCGGGAGAAATGCGGCTGGACCGGCGATGCGCAGGTGATTGCCCGCTGGGCCGGTTTCCGTTTTGGCATGCGCGATTTCTGGCGCAAATACCTTCATGACATCAATACCTCCCTCATCGACGGCCTGCCGGCGATGATCGCGCCGGGGGCGCGTTCCTGCGGATCGGCTTCGCCGGAATGGGCAATCTCCTGTATCGCAATCCCTTACGAGAGTTACTGTTTCACCGGCGATACGAAAATATTGGAAGACAATTTTCCGCTGATGCTCCGCTGGTACGACCATTGCGCCGCCGACGCCAAAGAGGATATCCTTTATGGCGGTCTGGGGGATTGGTGCCCGCCCGGCAGCGTCCGCCCGTTGACCACCCCGGTGGAACTCACCTCGACGGCGATGTACCTCAACGCGGCGCGGATGCTTGGCGTTATCGCCCGCGCCGTCGGGACCAATCCGGACCGCTTCGACGCGGATGCGCAACGCATTGCAGGAGCATTCTTCCGGAAATTTTACCGGGGGCCGGAACAATGCTTCGGCTCCCAGACCGGCAATACTCTGGCGCTGGCCTACCGCGCAATGCCGCCGGAATACGAAGCGGAAACCGCCGCCGCGCTCAATCGGGAAATCACCATCGCCAAGGGGCACTTCAACACCGGGATCCTGGGGGGCAGACATCTTACAGAAATGCTTTGCCGTTACGGATATGCGGATACCGCCGCCTCGATTTTCCGGACCAAAGGCTACCCCGGCTTCGCCGACCTCCGCCGCCAAGGGGCGACCACAATGTGGGAAACCTGGGAGAAATATCCGGTGGATTGCGCCGCCCGCCCGCGTTCACGGAATCACGTGATGCAGACCGGGTACGCCGGATTCTTTTTCCGCAACCTCGGCGGGCTCGACATCGATCCGGATTTCGGCGCAAACGGGGTTCTCCGGTACAGCCCGAGCACCCCCGCCGGAATCAAATCCTGCCGCGTCGTCTTTCACTCGGTTCACGGCACGATCGTTTCAGAGTGGACGCGCGACACGGATCAATCCATGCCGAAGCTGCGTCTGACGGTCCCGGAAAATCTCACTGTGAATCCAGAAAAATGTTCTGCTTCAGAATATTGCATCCTTCGACAAGGTACGGGGGGCGTTCATCCGGATTCGA
>JAVBSA010000466.1:0-4522 GCA_031556915.1 Victivallis sp. | reverse complement strand
CTCTGATTGACCAGAAAGTCGGTGAAAGTCAGCGCGACGCCATGCCCGTCCATGCAATGGATATTGGTGCGGTTCCCATTGTCATGCGGGGTATCCACACCGGGATCCGTTCTTTCGTCATGCCAGAACGGATATCCCCACGCGGCCTGGAAAAGCGGCTTCCCATTCGGTTGACTCTCCGCCAGCAAACAGCGTTGCGAGGGGCGCCGGGTTTTGGTGATTTTATATCCGGTGCCCAAAGCCGGATTGCCGGCATAACCGGGACTCGACGAAACGGCGGACCACGCGTAGCACATGGCATATTGGGTGCCGTAATAATCACTGAGCTTTTCCCAGCACCCAATGATACCGGAATTGGGAACCAGGGAACGCGCAACGCAACCATACGTCTTCATGTTGGAAAGTCCTTGATAAGGATAGGAGACGTAACCCTGTTCGCAGAGCAGATAATTCCATGCCACGGAATTGCTGTTTCCCCACCCGGCGTCATTGCCCATCACGCTCATAATGGTATCGTTGTTGTCGCCCGCGTAGATCAGAACGCTTTTGCCGAGCTGGTTTTGCGAATTCATGCATTTGCTCATTTTCGCCTTGTCGCGCGCCTTGTTCAAAGCGGGCAACAGCATGGCGGCCAGAATCGTGATGATCGCAATTACGACCAGAAGCTCGATCAGTGTGAAACAGTTCCTTTTACGAGGAAGATTTTGCTGAATTACCTGTAACATCTTCATGATAAAACCCTTTCTTCTCCTTTTAATACATTTTGATTCATCCGATGGCGGCAAAGCGGACCGACAGGTACCTTGCAACTCTGTGTTCATAGCTTTATCCTTCTGTTTTTTCAACGGTTCAATGTCATTCGGAAAGGCGCCGCCGGAAACCCCTTTCCGTTGTAGAGAACTCCCGGTCCCGGATACATGTTCCACGCATAGCGTACCGCGACGGGAGAGCTCACATTTTCGGACCGGAGCAATACGCGGCCTCCTTCGATTTCGGCGGCCGCCGGGAAAAATTTCCCATCCTCCCCCGCGACCGCGAAGGTATTGAGTTCGCCGCCGGCGGTCAATCCGCCATCGGCGTGTGAGAAAAACAACCGAACGACGCCGTTTTCGACCGTCATTTTCTCACACCGCGGCCCGATGGAGGCCGGATCGCCGCCATAACAGATCCGCTCCGCCTCACGAGCCAGCCGGAAACCGAGCGTCTGCTTGTTCCCCGGATGAATATCCGAATGGTCGCCGATATCGATGGTCACGACCATTCCCGTCCGCGGCAGGCGCAAAGAAGCCGCCTGTGCTTCCCGGAAGGCGGGCCAGGCTCCCGGAACACCGGGCGAATTCTCCTTCCAGATTTCATCGGGCAGGCGCTGAAACGGAGTATGCCGGACAAACGCACTCAACTGGGCGGATACGAACGCCAATCCGGGATCGCGCCACGCCTCGCGCCACGCCCCGATCAAAACCGTCTGCAACACTTCGTACTCCTCCGGGCGCTGAACATCCGACTCCCCCTGATACCAGATGACGCCTCGAATCGGATATTCCGTCCAGGGAGCAATCATGCCGTTGTAGAGCGATGACGGCACCCGGTATGAATCCGTTCCGAAAAGCGGTTCCGGGCGCTCGGGAAGCGGCTTACCGGCAATGACCGAGAACTCCGCCGCGCTCCGCCATCCCTCCCCCATCGGAATCTTCCAATCGGCGCCGTCGGCGAGAAACACACCGCTTCCGCCATCGAGCATACCCCCGGTGCGAAAGGTATTGGCAACCCGGACCGCCACGAAATTTTTCCCGCCCCGCACCACACCGGCCGGAATCCGGTAGCATCGTTTGATGCTCCAGCTGCTGGGGGTGGCGGAACCGGTGGCTCCAACCTTCACGCCGTTGAACCAGACTTCATCGAAATCGTCAATCACGCCGAGCGAAAGCTCCAGTTCACGCCCCGCCCGTTCGCGCGGCACGTCGACGCTCCGGCGGTACCAGCGGATTCCGGTCTCCGGAAATTCCGACGGCAGCCGGACCGGCAGCCACGCTGAATCGTCAAAATCCGGTGAACTCCATTGACAGGCGCGTTCGGTCGCGACGGGATCGTAAGCGTAGAAAGCACGCTCCCACTCCTGCCGGGCTTTCTCCGCGACGGCGGCCCGGTCAGGCGCGGTTTCACGGTCGATCCACTCCATTTCCGCACGGCGGTTGTTCGCCGCCAGGGCATCGCGTCCGATCCACGCGGCAATCGAGCTGCCGCTGTAGGAACAGTGAATCACGCCGATCGGAACACGCAGATCCCGCAGCAGCTCCCGCCCGAAAAAATATCCCGCCGCGCTGAAGGAGCCGATCGTATCCGGCGAACAAACCTGCCACCCCTCCCCGGCTGCGCCGGCGGCCGGTCCGGTTGCGGAGGCCCGGCGCGTTGCCTGAAAAATCCGCAGATCGGGATGATTCCCGGCCTTGACTTCAGACGCGGCGTCGGCGGTCCGCCAAAACGGACTGTTGCTCCAGACCGGCATCTCCATGTTGGATTGTCCGCTGCAAAGCCACACTTCGCCGACCATAACGTTGCGGAACTCCACGTGTGCGCCCTTTCCATCCCGGATTGCGATCGAATACGGACCGCCGGCCTCCATCGCAGGCAGTTCGACCGACCACATGCCGCGTTCATCCGTCCCGGCGGCCCCGGTCTGCCCGCCGATCCGAACTTCGACAGGGGCGCCGGGCGCCGCGCTTCCTGCAATCCGAATCGGCCGTCCGCGCTGGAGAACCATGTTGTCGGAGTAAATGGAAGACACGCGGAACAACTCCGATTCCACGGGAACCGCCCCCGCGGAACAGGAGATGGCGGAAACAGTCATCAGCAACGACAAATGCGCGGTTGTTTTCATCGACATCAGCCTCCACATCCGTATTTCCCTTTTTTTACCGGCCGACTTCCGCGGGGTCGAAAGAGCCGTCGAGCGCGGCGATGGCGGGCAGCCATTCCTTATGAAATATATCGAAATCATAACGCGGCATTCCGGTGATCTTGTGATTCACCCCGCGGGAACCGTCATCAAATGTCCATTCCATGAGCAGAAGCGACTGTTCCGTGCACGAACACCGGATCCGGCCGAGCTGCGCGATTTCGCCCGGCCGTGCTGAAAATTCCCCTTCCGCCAAAATCCCGCCCCCGAATTTCCGGACCGTGTAACACCCTTTCCGGAACCGGTTGGAGTCGTTGCAGAACCCGACCGGCCAATGCCAATCCGCCGCCTCCCAGGCCATGACCAGGCACACCCCGAAATGACGCTTCCAAACATCGAACGAGAGCTTTTTGCCGAAATGATAATCGACGATCGAATCGGAGAAGTGCGGCCAGCAGTCGATCAGGTTCCACAAGGTCATGCCGGACATCTTCCGCCGCGAACGCGCCTGTTCCAGGAAATATTTGTTGGCCTCGGCCTGGCAGATCTGGCCGGCGAGAACGAAGGCCTCCACGTTGTCCGGAACCGGGCCGAAAAATTCGCCGATCTGTTCGGCCATGATCCTGATCCGGTAATTGTAATCCGGATTCGGGAGGAAAGGGTTGCTGGCGTGGTGATAGTATTCATCATTGTCCCACGGCCAGAGCTTTTCCGGAGAAAGGAACTTTTTCAGCGTGGAGACGTTCGGGCTGGCATGATAGCCGATCTCACTGATAAACGAGGCGTTGGTTTTGTAGAAATCACTTTTGAAATATTCGTGCGATCCCCAGAGATGCTGTTCGGGGCCCAGAAAACTCGGATCGAATGCCTCACTCGACAATCCTTTCGCCAGGCATTCCGGCGAAATATAGGGCGAACTGGGCAGATAGGCCGCCCCCGGAGCATAGAGCCGGCAGGCGCGCGGCAAAACTTCCCGCGTCAGCCGGTTTTCGCCGGGATCGAGAAACCGGTTGCGGACATAAAACGGCGATGTGTCGCATTCATTGTCGCCCGCCCACAGCGCGATGCACGCATGATGCCGCCGGGCGCGGAGAATTTCGACGGCCTCCCGCTCCGCCTCCTTCAGAAACGCTTCGTCGTCGGGATAAAGCGCACAGCCGTACATGAAATCGTGCCAGACGAGAATGCCTTCGCGGTCGCAGAAATCGTAGAACGATTCGTCTTCCGGAACGCCGCCGCCCCAGATGCGGAGAATATTCAAATCCGCCTCCGCCGCCAGCGCAAGAATTTGCGGCAGCCTTTCTTTGTCGCGCGAGTGGAGCGCGTCGCACGGCACATGGTTGAGGCCGAACGTCCGGACCGGAACATCGTTGACGATGAACTGGAAATCCGGTTCCGGCTTCTCCGTCGCCACCGGTTCGAGGTGCAGCCGGATCGAGCGGAGTCCGTAGTAAAACTCCTTGCTGTCCAGGAGATTCCCCTCTTTGTCCCGCAGCGCGAGCGTAACATGGTAGAGATTCTGTTCGCCGTAATGCTTCGGCCACCACAACTTCGGCTCCGGCAGCTTCACGCAGAGAATCTGCTGCGAAGACCACGGCTGCTGTTCACAGCGCCAGGCCGATTCGC
>JAVBSA010000476.1:0-3026 GCA_031556915.1 Victivallis sp. | reverse complement strand
CAACAGTACCATACTCGCAGGCGGGAGTACGACGCGAAGCGGCGCACGGACTGCCGGAGAGCGGGGCCCCCGGAAAGTGCCCCCTTGCTTTTGCGAAGCAAAAGGCCGAGCCCGTGGCGAAGGCGGGGTACTTTTTGGGGATCAGCGGCGCTGGGGGGCTTCGAGGATCAGGGTTTTGATGGCGTTGTTGCCGGGATCGACGACGCGGATGGTTTGTTTGTCGTAACGGAAATCGAAATAGAAGTGCCAGAGGTCTCTGGTTTTCTTATCCATATCGGGTGTGATGATTCCTTCTTCGCTGAGGGAATATTTACCGGCCCAGTTCCAATGCATCCAGACGTCGGGATACTGCTGCGGGGCGCGGAGGTGGAGGAACAGGTAATCGTCCTGTACGATGGCATATTCGTCGCTGGCCATGTTGCCGTAGCGGCCTTCGGGCAGTTTCAAACTGGTGCAGCCGGTGAAGACGAGGGCGGCCAGGGCCGCGACGGTAAGGGTGAGCAGAGATTTTTTCATAGGAATCCTTGTTGGGGGTTATTTTCTTTTAAAAATTATCACTTTTTGCCTGAATTTTCAAGGGCGGGAATCGAATATAAGAACAATCTTTCGCCGGCGCCGCCCGGCAGTTCGAAGACGGGGGTGCTTTGCCATTGGATGGGCATCCTGGCGCAGGCGATTTCGAGTGCGGGCAGGTCTTCTTCGGCCTGGACGGGGGTTTTATAGAGGATGAACCGGCCGGTTTTGCGTTTGGCGAATTCGCAGGCGTCGAGATAGATGATGGGCGCCGGGGCTACGGCGCGTGCGGTGACGATGTCGAAGACGTGGCGGAACTCCTGCCGGAAATTGAGTTCGTTGCTGCGGCCGTGGACGGCGCGGAGGTTTTTCAGCCCCATTTCCTTTGCCGTTTGCTGGACGAAGAGAATTTTCTTGCGGGTGGAGTCGATCGCGGTGATCCGCAGCTGCGGGAACGCGAGCGCCAGCACCAGCGAGGGGAATCCGGCTCCGCAGCCGATATCCGCGATTTTGAGCACTTCCGTGGCGATTTCGGGGAATTCCCGGGCGATGGCGAGCGAGTCGGCCACGTGTTTGATGGCGAACTCGTCTTCTTCGGTGATCCGGGTGAGGTTGAGCGTCCGGTTGGTTTCGACCACGATTTCGCGGAGTCGGCGGCATTCTCCGGCGAAGGCGGCGGGATTGGCGACGTGGCATTCGGCGGCGTACTGTTCCAGGTTGAACATGGTTAATTCCCCGCGGTCAGGAATGCGCCGGCCAGCAGGGCGAGCGCGGTGACGGTCAGAAACCCGGCGGAGCAGTTCCGCCAGAGGGGTTTGCCGGCGCAAAGGCGGATCCAGTCGCGCAGCGAACAGGGTTTGCCGGAAATCCAGATTCCGGCGAGTCCCGTGACCCAGCCGAGAACGGCGAGAAAAGGCGCTCCCGGCGTGTGCAATTCGAAACTCTTGTGAACAAGATAGTACGCTCCCAGGATCACGCACCCGCCGAACGCCCGGGCGAACGGATAATCCACATAGAAGAACCCCAGGATCGGAACCAGGATCGCCAACGGCCACAGGAGCGGCAGAAAGGCGGCGGGCACGATCACTTCGGCGTGGGGCACGCAGATGAGGAGCGCGATCCAGCCGAGGATCATCCCCGGTGTTTTGAGCCGGGGCCACGGTTCGAATTTCGACAGGTTTTGAGGTGAGAGCCGGAAGGTCCAGACCGCGAATGCGGCGGAAAAGATGCTTGCCGCGACCAGGGCGGCGCGATAGAGTGACAGTTCTTCCATCATACGGTTTCTTTCTTATAGTTTGCCAGCCAGCCATCGATCAGGACGCGCGAAATGGAACCGGGGCCGGGAATCTCCGGCATTTCGTCCGGCGCAAAGAATCCGGCGTCGGTAATTTCCTCCCCGTCGGGAACGATTTCGCCACCGGGACAGCGGGCGGTGAATCCCACCATCAACGAATCGGGGAAAGGCCAGCTCTGGCTCCCCTGATAACGGACAAGTTCCACTTCGAGGCCGACCTCTTCGCGGAGTTCCCGTTTCACGGCCGCCTCCATCGACTCCCCCGGCTCCACAAAACCGGCGACGAGACTGTACATCCCTTCGCGGAACTTGCTGTTGTGGGCGAGCAGAAGGCGATTTTCGCGGTCGGTCACCGCGACGATGACGGCGGGTGAAACCTGCGGGTAATAGACGGCGCCGCAATCGGGGCAGCGCCGCGCGCACTCTTTTTCATCGTCGATGAGCGCGGCGGAACATTTGCCGCAGAACCGGCGGTGCTTCCGCCAGTGGTCGAGCAGCCGGGCGCGGGCGAAGGCGGTCTGCTCGGCTTCGGGGAGAATGGTGAGCGCGCGGCGGGCGTCCACGGCAGTGTGTCCTTCCGGAAATCCGGCTTCGGCGGGCAGGCTGAAACAGGAACAGCATTCTTCACCGAGGCGGCCGATCCGGAGGCGGCCGGTTCCCGCCGCCCAGTCGCAATTCTCCGGCAACCGGCCTTCGACGGTGAGGATGACTTCATTGCCGCGCAGCACCACAAAGCGCTCGCCCGCTTCGGGGGGCGTTTCGGTCGGCTGCATCGCGCCCGGGTAAAACACGCTCATACTTCCTCCAATCTGAAGAAACGCCGCGCGTTGGCGGACGTCAGTTTTGCGATATCAAGCGCGCCGACTCCGCGTTCCCGGGCGATTGCATTTGCGACCAGCGCCAGGAATCCGGGGTGGTTGGTTTTGCCGCGGTGCGGAACCGGCGCGAGGTAGGGGGCGTCGGTTTCGATCAGCAGCCGTTCATCCGGAATTTGCGCCAGGGTCTCGCGGATGTTCGCGGCGCGGGGGAAGGTGACGATGCCGGTGACGCCGAGAAACGCGCCCAGTTCCAGGAATTTTGCCGCCCACTCCGGCGTGCCGGAGAAACAGTGGACGACGAACCTGCCGCCGGCGGAGGCGAAGTCGCGCAACCGGTCGTACCCCTCGCAATACGCGTCGAAACACCCCTCTTTGTCGCGGAGATGGATGATTGCGGGCAG
>JAVBSA010000523.1:0-3662 GCA_031556915.1 Victivallis sp. | reverse complement strand
CTGCCGACCAGCGAACCGGTCGGCCCGGTGGCGGGCGACGATATTTTCGCCTGTTACCGTTACGGCAATCAGGTCCGGGGGATTTTCGAGAGCCGCAAGGGGTTGTTCGACAACCGGCAGACCCGCATGGGCGTCACGGTGGCGGGAACGACGGGGTGCCTTGCCATGCGCTACGACGAGGGGAAGGAGCGTTGCCTCCGCCTCAGCCGCAGTTCGTTCCCGCCGGAGGACGAGGCGGCTTATGAAACAATTCCACTGCTCGACGATCCGGAGATTCCGGGGGCGGGGCCTCTGCCCGCCGGGTATCTCGCTTACTTTCTCATCAACAACCGGTTGGCGGCATGGGACCTGATGCTGGCGATCCGCGGGAACCGGGAACCGGTCTGCGGCGCCGCCGACGCCCGGCTGACGCTCGAAATGATCGCGGGCGTCTACGCTTCGCAATTTGCCGGGGGCCCGGTGCCGATTCCTCTTGTCATTCGCAACCATCCTTTGGAGAATTAATATGCATGTCATAAAAGTTGAAAACGATTCCTCGCTGCATTGGGTCGAAGTTCCCGATCCGGTGATGAAAGAGACCGAAGTCCTGGTGGAAATTCACGCAGCGGCGCTGAACCGCGCCGATCTCCTGCAGCGGGCGGGGAAATATCCGCCGCCGCCCGGCTCCCCCGAGTGGATGGGGCTCGAGATCGCCGGAGTCGTCAGCGCCGCCGGGAGTCAAGTTACCGGTTATAAGGTCGGCGACCGGGTCTGCGCACTCCTGGGCGGCGGCGGCTACGCCGAAAAAATTGCAATCGATCCGGGGATGCTGCTGCCGATTCCGGCGGGGCTGTCGATGGCCGAGGCGGCTTCGCTGCCGGAGGCGTTCGCCACCAGTTACCTGAACCTGGTGATTGAAGGAAATCTTGCCCCCGGTGAAACGGTGTTGATCCAGGCGGGGGCGAGCGGACTCGGCATGGCGGCGATCCAACTGGCCAAACTATTCGGGGCCAAGGTGATCACGACGGTTGGAACGCCGGAGAAAGCGGCGGCCGTCCGCCAACTCGGCGCCGATATCGTCGTGGAACGCGGCCGGGACGACCTCGGAGCAATTCTCGATGGCCACCCCGTGGACATCGCCCTCGACTGCGTGGGCGGCGCGGGGCTGGGGAAGCATCTCGAAAAAATGGCTCCGGGCGGACGCTGGATTCTTCTCTCGACACTGGGGGGCGAATTTGCCGAAGTCAGTTTGCGCCCGGTCTTGAAAAAGGGGTTGCGCCTGATCGGCAGCACGCTCCGCAGCCGGACGCCAGAAAGAAAAGCACACATCCTCAAGGAACTCGGGGTGCGGGTCTGGCCGGCGATCGAACAGGGGGAGGTGCGGCCTACGGTCTGCAAAGTCCTGCCGATCCGGGAGGCCGAAGAGGCCCACGCGATTCTCGAACGCAACGAAAACATCGGCAAAGTGGTTCTGGCCATTCGTCCGGGAGAATAACGAATGATCCAGACAGTCACCGGTCCCGTGGCTCCGGAGCAATTGGGCATGACTCTGCCGCACGAGCACGTCATCTGCGGTTCTCCGCTTTTCTACCGCGGTTTCGGTGAAAACTGGGTGGAACGCGGACGGGTCATTGCGGAAACGGTGAGGCAGCTGAAGAGTGCCGCGGCAAGTTACGGCCTCCAAACCCTGGTCGACGGTTCTCCCTTTTCTCTTGCCCGCGATGTGCTGCTGCTGAAAGAAGTTGCGGAGCTGTCCGGGGTCCGCATCATCGCCTCGACCGGTTATTATGTGACCGTCGATTTCGGGTTGAGCAAGGTGCCGTTGGAGATTCAGGCCGAATACTTTACGGATGAATGCCGGAACGGCTTGGAAGGAACCGGCATCCGCCCGGGGTGCCTGAAATGCGCCGCCAACGGCGATACGCCGCTCTGGGGGGCTGAAGTCATGGCCATGGTTCAGGCGGCGACCGGGCTGCCGCTCTACGCCCACAGCTGCGCCCATGCGCGAACCGGCTTCAAACTCCTGGATATTTTTGAAAAACACCGGCTCGACCCGGCGAAGGTTGTCATCGGCCATGTCGGCGACAGCCATGATCTTGCCTATGTCAGGGAAATTCTGAAGCACGGTTGTTACGTCTGTATCGACCGGCTTTCCGCGGTTGCCGATGTTGCGGCAAAAGCCCGGATCGTCGCCGGTCTGGCGGAACTGGGCTTCCTTGACCGGATCCTTGTTTCCCACGATCATATCTGCTGGCCCGTGACGGAAAATAAAAAACAGAAAACCGGCCGGGAATATCATATGAATCCGATCGGCGAGCTTTTGATACCGGAATTGCTGCGCATCGGATTCGACCGATCCGGGATTGAACAATTGACAGTGGAAAACCCAAAACATCTTTTTGAATAAGGAAATAACAAGATGAAACTCAACGAAAAAGTCGCTGTCGTCATCGGCGGCGGCGGAGCCATCGGCGGTCAGGTCGCCCGGCAGCTCGCCGCGGAAGGCGCAACCGTCGCGGTGGTCGATCTCAAGTTTGAAACCGCGGAAACCGTCGCGACGGCGATTCCGGGGGCCGCCGCCTTCGCCGTCGACATCACCGATTATCCGGCGGTGGAGAAGCTGATGGCGGCAATCGCCGCCCGGTTCGGCCGGGTCGACATTCTGGTCAACTCGGCGGGCGGCAGCGCGCGGGAGCGGAACGCGCTTTTCGAAAATCAGTCGATGGAGGTGATCGACTGGATGCTCGATCTTAATCTGCGCGGCCCGATCCACACGATGAAAGCGGCGATTCCGTACCTGAAAAAACACAATTACGGCAAGATCGTCAACGTTGCCTCCATCGTCGGCATGGGCGGCAAGAAGAGCCTTGCCGATTATTCCGCCGCCAAAGGGGGGCTCATCGCCGTCACCAAGTCGCTGGCGATGGAACTCGGGCAATACAACATCAACGTCAACTGCGTTTCGCCCGGAATCGTGCTCCGGCCCGCGGAAACGCGGAATGTCGAAGAGCTGGCGCGGCGCACCACCTGGCTCAACCGGGCGTGCACGCAGGAGGATATCGCCAATGTGGCGGTGTTTCTCGCCTTGCCGGAGACTGACTTCGTCACCGGCCAGAACTACGTGGTCGACGGCGGGCGTTCCATCGGGCTCAAAGGCGATCAATGATCATAATTCCCCGGAAATACCGGACCTGGATTCTGCTTGGCTGCGGTTGCCTGCTCTATTTCTTCGCCAACGTTGAACGCGTGGCGATTCCCGGGGCGATCTTCGACGCGCTGCAGGAGGATCTCGGACTCTCTGCGCCTCGGGTGACCGCGCTCGGATCCTCGTTCATGTACGTCTACGCGCTCAACCAGCTGCTGGTCGGGGTTCTGATCGGCCATTACGGGGGGAAACGGGTGATTGTGGCGGGCGCGTTCCTCTTCTGCCTGGGGGCGTTGCTTTTTCCGTTCGCCGATTCCTTTTTCATGCTCTGTTTCTGCCGGGGACTGACGGGGCTGGGGGCGGGAACAATCTATCTCTCGCTGGTCAGCGAGACGGTCCGCGCGTTCCGCAACAATTACACCATCATGATCTCGGCCGTCATCATGATCGGTTATACCGGCGGAATCCTGGCCAACGCCCCCTTTGCGGCGGGCGCGGCTCTGCTTGGCTGGCGGAGTCTGCTGGTCGTCATCGCGCT
>JAVBSA010000101.1:0-7981 GCA_031556915.1 Victivallis sp. | reverse complement strand
CTGCCGACGTGCACGGCGCTCTGGGCACAGCGCCCCCTACCTTAGCCGAATCCATGCTTTTACATTGATCGAGCTCCTGGTCGTGATCGCCATCATCGCCATTCTGGCCTCCATGCTGCTGCCGGCGCTCAGCCAGGCACGCGAAAAAGGACGGCAATCGAACTGCGCCTCCAACATGAAACAACTTGGAATCTGCGCGCGGATGTATCAGCAGGACAACCGCGACATCATGCCGCCGCCCCTCTCCAGCGCGGGCGTCCGCTGGCGGACGCTCTTTCTGCCCTACGTCGAGGGCGTTTCCCCCGACGTCTACAAAGACGACAGTTCTTTCAACTATAAAATGCAGTGTTCCACCGCGCTCGCCGAAGCGCCCGGCGTGGATTTGCGCAGCTACAGTTATGTCCAGGTCGACCTGCCGCAGGATTCCACCAAAGGCTTCGCGGTCAACCGGATCGCCAAACCCGGGTTGATCGCCATGTACACAGAAGGCCGCGTCTTTTCCTCGCCGGAACGGTTCGGCAACTTCGTCTCGATCCACAGCTCGTCGCGCGGAACCCACTATCCGGCCAACCGTCACTTGAACAGCGCCAACATCACGTATGCGGATGGACACGTCGGGAATTCCAAATGCACCTTCCTGATGCCCGGAACCACCGACGCCCTCTGGCCAGCCCTCGAAGCCGACACCTGGCGCGTCACCAATTGCGGAATTTAATCATATGAAACTTCTTTCCCTTCTTTCCCTCCTTCTTCTCAGCTCCCTTTCCGCCGTCGATCTCAAGCACGATTTCACCGACGGTCCCGGCGCCTGGAACGGCAAAACCGCGGACAATGTTCTCATCCACGCCATGACGCAGCACAAACCGGGCAGTTATCTCGCCGACGCCGCTCCCGTACCGGTCAAGGAACGCGAAGTCGTCAGCTTCACCGCCGAAATCAGGATTCCGGAAAAACTCCAACAAGGCGTCTACCGCCTTCAGGCCGTCGCGCTGGATCAGGCGGGCGGATTGATCCGCACCTATACCTCCACCCAGAGTTACAGCCACGCCCCCGAATGGTCGCAGCTCGCCCTCACCTTCCGGGTGCCGCCGAAGGCGACGCAGCTCCGGCTCCGGCTGCTTCACAACGGGGTCGGCGATGTGTACATCCGCAAAATCGCCTGTTACACCCCCGCCCCCGGCTCTTTCGAGGCGGGGTACGCACCGGAATACGCCGGAACATTGGAGGAAAAAAAGATTCTCTACGACTGGTCGCTCAACACCGGCGGCAGCGCTCCCCCCCGCGCCAGCCTCGATTACGGCGATAAACCATCTTCCGAACGTTACAGCGTCAATTTTCACTGGGGCAGTCCAGCAAACAGCGAAGGGACCGTCGAAAGCGCCGTGGAAGACTCCCGCCCCGCGCCCAAAAGCCTGCGCGAAATCAAATCCATCGGGCTCCAGCTGAAAGTCACCCACCGCAAAGATAAACAGACCTTGCGCATCCGGCTGGATGAACGCCTCTCCGGTTTCGGTTCCTACAAGAACCATCATTACGCCGATCTCCCGCTCGACGGCGGCGACGCCTGGCGCACAATCCTTCTCACCCCGGCCGATTTCAAAGCCGTTCCCGGCCGCTGGGGCAATCCGCGGTGGCAAAACATCGACAACATCATGTTCAACCTCGCAATCGCCGGCAAAGGCGAACTCAACTTCAAGATTTCCGGCCTCACCATCCATTACGCCGACGGCACTTCCGCCCGCCCCTTCAGCGCCTGGCAGGATCCTTACTGGTACTTCCCGAAGTCGGAACCGTATCCGATGCTGCCGGCGCTCCGGCACACCAACGTCCACGGCAGCGGAATCTACTATTTCGAAACCGAAAAGGGACGGAACAATTTTCTGGAGCTTCAGAAATACATCCCCAACCTCTCCTTCCAGCAATACACCTGCCTGCCCGAACTGCTGCGCGCCCGGGATTATCTGCGCGCACACAACATGACCGCCGCCTATCAGGGAGCCGGCCCCTTCCTCTGGCAGAAAGCGGTGGAGCTCGATGCGCTCTCGGTCGAAACCGACTCCTACGAACTCCTCAACGAGCGCCATCACAAGATGGACTACACCTCGCCCGCCTGGCGCGAAATCTGGGAGCACACCGCCGCCCGGTTCGGCCAATACGGCCTCCCCGAATACCAGACCATCGACAGCAACTTCCGGGTCGAAGCCGAAAAGGTCGACCGCAACGCGCCTGCCATCCTCAACGGAGAAGATCACGGCATCCCCTTCCACGATGGGCGAACGCTCAAGTTCTGGGACTATTTCGAGGATTACACCGGCTTCCGCTGGCGCCCCGAAGAGCTCGGTTATCAAAGCTGGGCGGAGCACAAAGTCACCCCGGCCAACCTCTACACCCGGGCCGGAGCCGCGCCGCAGACGGTCAAACGCGGCTATCTCGACACTATGATCCGCCATTACGCCTACATCCGTTTCCATTCCGACGCGGGTGCGGCGTTCCGGAAACACGGCGTCCGCTATCTCGTCATGAACAACGGCGACGACTGGCGGAACGGCAACGACTGGATCTACAACGTCCGCTCCGCCGGAATGGGCGGTTTCGTCGAAGAGACCTATTTCTACCACCCGGACACGGTCCTCAAAGCCTACCATCTCTCCCGGGCGATGCGCAAGGTTTACGGCGCTCTCGACCGCCACCACCGGCTGATCGCCGAACTCGGCAAAGGCGGGCACGGCCCCATCTACTGGGCGCCGGAATACTCCTACGCCGCCCTCTTCGACATCTGCGCCTCCAAGCCCTACGACTCCATGGAGATGGACTGGCCGAGCGCGTCGATGGAAGACCAACTCGTTCCGGCCAACCGTTACGATTACGACCGCTTCTGCGATTACATGGCCAAATGCCTCGCCTACAACCACGCCACCCTCGGCGAAACCGTCACGCCCGATGAACATCTGGGGCATGTGTTCTCGCTTCAGGAAACGCGCACCCTCTACGCGGGTCCGAGACACCGCTTGCTCGCTCCGGCGGCGGAAAAGGAAAATTTCCCGATCAGCCGCCTCACGCCCCAGCTCTTCGACAAAGAAGAACAGGCCAAGGCGAAGTTCGTCGTCAACGACTGTTACGCCCTCCCTGCCGGAATGGCGCAAACGCTTCTCGCCTGGGTGAAATCCGGCCCCGGCCGCATCCTCGTCCTCCACGGCGCGGCGGCGGGCCGCCGGATCGACGGAACCATGTGGTCCGAGGTGTTCGGCTGGGATCAGGTTGCCATGAACGCCCCGGAACAATTCGCCGAACTCTTCGGCCGCCTCACCTTCGCCGGCGGGCGCACCTTGACGGAGAAGCCGGGCAAGATCATCTTCAAAGACGCCGACGGCCCGGCGCTCAGCTTTTACGACTGCGGCAACAGCTCCGGCGTCTACTTCTATCACCACACCCCGGGGCTCGACCCGGCGCGCGACGGCCGGATCGCCGGTCATCTGCTGAAAAAGCATAACATCCAGCCGACGGCGGAGTCGGGCGGGGAACTCTACGTCCGCGCCTACCGTCACGCGGACAACCTATTGAGCTACACCCTCTTCGACCGGCCGGGGCTCGACAACTACAAATGGGTTTACAGCGCCGACGACAACGGGCTCTACCCCTGGCGCAACCCCGGCACGACGCGCAAAGGCGTCATCCGCATCCCCGCGGGCCGGTACACCATGTTCGGCATGCTTTCGGGCAAAGTCCAACCCGTCGCCGTCGGGAGCGACAACCGCCTGTTGGTCACGCTTGAAAACATCACGGCGGATGTGCTCCACTTCGTCCCCGAAGGGAATGTTCTCCGGCTCAAAGAGCTGGAAAACCGCCGTGCCGACCTCTTCCGTTTCCTTTCCAGGCGCATTCAGGAGTAACATATGATCTCCAATCTTGACGTTCCGCTTCTCGCGGATTCCGACATCGTCGTCTGCGGAGCCGGTCCGGCGGGAGTCGCCGCCGCGCTGGCGGCGGCCCGGAGCGGCGGCAAAGTCCTGCTGCTCGAACAGAGCGGCGCCTGCGGCGGCATGTCCACCTCGGGCCTGGTTCCGGCCTTCATCCACATGAGCGACCGCAAGCATCTGGTCGCCTCCGGAATCTGTCATGAAATGGTGTCGGAAATGTGCCGCCGCATGGGCGTCGGCGAAATCAATCCGATCTGGCAGAATATCGATCCGGAAATCCTGAAACGGGTCTACGACGAAACCGTCGCCGAGGCCGGAATCGACCTTCTCTTCTCCGTCAAGATCGCCGACGTCATCCGTTCCGGCGACCGGATCGAAGCCGTGCTGGCGGCGACCGCGCAAGGGCTCAAAAAAGTGACGGGGCGGATCTTCATCGACACGACCGGGGACGGCCTGGTCGCGGCCACGGCCGGAGCCCCTTTCGAGCTGGGGGATGAGCTGGGACGCACCATGAGCCCGACGCTTTGCTCCCAATACTCCAACGTCGACCTCGCCCGGGTGCGCGAGACGGATGCGAGGCGCGAAGGCGCTTCGGACCTCTGGTTCCGGCACAAGAAGGAGATTCCGCTCGACGAATACCATATCGTCGGCGTTTCACACTACGGCGCCGGCTCCGGCTCCGGCAACCTCGGCCACGCCTACGGGGTGAACGCCGTCGACGAGCGGCAGCTGACTCACGGCTATATCCGGGGGCGTCAGGTGGCGAAAATCATCCACGACTTCTACCGGAAATTCGTTCCCGGCTACGAGGCCGCCGACCTGGTGGGAACCGCCCCCCTCCTCGGCGTCCGCGAAACCCGCCGGATCATGGGCGACTACAAGCTGACTTACGAAGATTACAAGCAGCGCCGCCATTTCGAGGATGATATCGGCTGCTTCTACTACCCGGTCGACATCCACGCCTCGAGCAGCGATCCCGAAGAGCAGAAAAAGGTGGAGCTGCGGATGAAGGAGACCGCCTATCTCCCCGGCGAAAACTACGGAATCCCCTACCGGGCGCTCCGGGTGAAGAATCTCGCCAACCTCCTGACGGCGGGCCGCTGCATTTCGGCGGACCGCGAAATGCAGTCCAGCTTGCGCGTCATGCCCTGCTGCATGATCACCGGAGTTGCGGCGGGAGCGGCGGCGGCTCTGTCCGTCCCGGCCGGGGACACCCGGCAAATCGACATCGCCCGCCTCCGCAACCAACTGCGGCAGCTCGGCAGCTTTCTCTGAACCCCGGATCTGTGAAAGAAAAAATCCCCTCCGCGCCTTGAAACGCGGAGGGGATTCCTGTTTGTACCGTCAGCCTCAGGCCAGGCTGATGCCCAGCGTGTAGTCGCTGTAATACTTTTTGTTGGTGGTTTCGACCACGACGCGGTAGTTGCCCGCCTCGAGTTCCTTGGTCGAAGTCAGGTATTTATCCAGCGAGAACTTCTTGTCGGTGTCCGCGTCGTACAGCGTAACCTTGAGTTTGTCGGTGTTTCTGTCGCCAATCAACTCCAGGTCAAGTTTGACCTTGGAAACGCTGTCGAGCTGGAACAGATAGCTGTCCACATCGCCGAAACCGACCCAATCGGTAACAGACTCGGCAGCGCCGGCAATACCGAGCTTATGGTCGGCATCATGCTCATCCGGTTTGCCGAAGACACTCTCCTGAGTATTCACGGAAATCGTGTAGTAGGAGGAACCGCCCTTGGCGGCGTTGGTCGACTTCGCCATGATGTAGTAGCTCTTGCCGCCTTCGAGCATCATGCCCGACAGCGAACCGGCTCCCTTGGCGGCGCTCACGGTGACCGTTTTCACCGATTTAAGCGAATAGAAGCCGTTCTTGCCTTGCACCAGCTCGTAGACTGCGAACTGCGTCGAATCCTTCGCCGTTACATCGAGAGTCAACTTCACAGCGGTATCCGATTTGAACGAATAGTAATCCACCGTGTCGCCGAACCCGACCCACCCGTCGCTTACCAGGCTGCGTTTGCTGGAATCAATGGTGCCAATTGTGCCGAATCCGCCGTCGCTGGCGCCTTCCTGCTTCATGTTGGTCCAGTCGTCGCTGTTGTCGCCATCGGTGTAGAAGTAGCTCTGATCAACCGTGACGTCATAATCGATACTGGAATTTGCCTTGGTCGCCTTGACCGCGACGTAATAGGTCTTCGAGGCGTCGAGCAGGAGGTCTTTCAGGTATCCGACTCCCTTTTTCGCGCTGACGGTGATCGACTTCACCTTCTTGAGCGTAGCTTCGCCCTTGGAGTTCCGCACCATCTCATAGACCCAAAGCTGTGCGCTGTCATTCGTGTTCTCGGTCGTGAATTTCAACGACACCCTGGCGGAATCTTCCAGCTTGAGCTTGCGATAGTCGATCATATCGCTGAACCCGACCCAGTCGCCGCCATGGAAGAGAGTTGCTCCCTGCGACACTTCGGAATTGAAGTTATTGGTGAGGGTCTCCCAATTGTCGTCCGCCGTATTGGCGGCCAGGTCGGTCTTATTCACGTTGAAGGTGTAACCGGAGATGTTGTTGCTCTTGGAGGAAACAACCTCCACATAGTAAGTGCCCGTGTCGAAATAGAGCGAATCCAGATTCTTCAACCCGTCCTTGTTGGAGACGGAATAGGTTGCGACCTTCTTGATGCTCTTCGTGACGGCGTCTTCCCGATAGACGATGATCTTGACGGCGCCCGCGGTATTAGTCACCGAAGCCGTCAGATCCAGCAGCGCCGCGGTACCGGTCACCCGGAACTTGTAATAGTCGCCGAGGTCGGTCTTGCCGACCGAATTCTTACAGCTGAGCGCATTCTCGTTCCAGGTAAGTTCCGTGGCCTCTTCCCTGGAATACACGGGATCGGCATCAACCGTGATATCCCCGGTCGCTGTACCCGATTTCTGGGTGCGGGCGTCAAAAGCGTGTATCGTGTACGAGTAGCTGTTGGGACTGGTCTTGCCTACGGTAAAGGAAACCCAATACTCGGTCGCCTTGGGGTCGCTAATCGTGATGATATCCTTCTGCCCGGTTTTCGAGTTTTCAATTTCGATTACATAGCCAACAAGCGTACCGCTGGTGCTGGTGGCCGCGTCCCAGGTGATGCGGACATCCCTCGCGCCCTCGACCGATTGATTCGTCGTATCGATCTTCACGGAACTGACATCGAACACCGGGGGAGCCACGGCGATCTTGAACGTGTTCGTTTTCCAATCGCTCGTCCTGCCGGAGTAATCGACCGCCCGCACCTGCCACTCGTAATTATTTTCGCCGGCAAGGTCGCTCTGCAGCAAGGACAGCGAGGCGTTTTCAGCCGAAACCGTGACCGTTTTCCAGTCGCCCTTGCCGGCGATCCGGTATTTGACCTCGTAGTTCTTGACGCCGAGATAGTCGCTGGACTCGTCCCAGGACAGCGTAACGCCGCCGTCGCTCCGTACTCTGGAGTAAGATCCCGAGATATTGCTCGGATCGTCGATGTCCTTGGCGAGGCAGACATAATAATTCGTGTTCTCTTCCACGACATAGAGGTAGCCCGTCTGGGTCTGGCTCGGCATTCCGCTCGTATTGCCGAGCGTATCCATCACATGCACGCGCCAGTAGAAGGTGCCGTTGTCCTTGGCGGCCTGTACGATCGCGCCGATTCCATAACCGTTGGTATTGTCGATCGTGAGCGAGGTCTCATACCCCCCGCCATCAAGCGCTTCCGGCTCCGCGGTCACCGTGAAGCTGTTGGTATAAGAGGTATTCAGGAAGTTCGCGGTATTGGAGATCTCAAACACGAATACGAGACCGCTTTCATCCTCGAAGTTATGCTTGAAGCTCAAGGTCGCTTCCATGTCCTTGTACTCGGTGATGATCGTCGTGGTGGTGACGGGGCCGCCGCCGGGGTTGACGATGGTGGCGTTCTGGCCGAGGGAATCCCATTGGATCGGCCCGGTTCCGTCGTCGACCGTGATCGTCTGGGTGTAAACCTCGCCGCTCACTGTGTAGTCGAAGGTATCGAACCCGCCGGTCGGGGCCGTCCGGTCGATCACGATCTGCT
>JAVBSA010000118.1:0-4845 GCA_031556915.1 Victivallis sp. | reverse complement strand
TTGCCGATGACGAAACGGATGAAGTTCGCGTTCTCTCCGCGCGCCTGGAGCGTCAACCGGTATTTGATGCCGGGCCGGACGCGGATTTTACGTTCCAGGATGCCGTAGACATGGGGCTGCCGGGGCGAACCGTTGGTGATGAGAAGCGACTTGGAACCGTCGATCGCCTCCCGCTCGGAAACCGCCATTTTCACCGCGGCGTCGCGGTTGATATGAAGCCGCCAGCCCGGAGGCAGGGCGTCGGTGGCGGCGGCCTCGAAGGAACCGTCGGGAATGATCGAACCGTCCTCCTTGATTTCAGGCGCGGGCGCGACGGTGATATCCGTAAGGAACGCCTGTTCCGCGATATTCTCCGAAAGAATCGAAACAGGATATTCGTTGCGGTTATTGAAGTCGGCGGCGGGCGGAGTGAATTCAAAGGAGAACACCTTCCACTCTTCCCCGAGCCCGGCGAGCTGGAAACGCGGACTCCATTTCGGCCCCAGCGCAAAGACGATTCCATTCGCGTTTTGCCCCTTCGCCCGGCAGCTGAGCAGATAACGGGTTCCGGGCTGAAGCGCCAGCGCGGTTGTGAGCACGCCGTAGGTGTTGCTTTTGCGCGCTGTCCGGTTGACGATTTCGATGCCGGTCCCGGTCGCTTTCATAGTGACTTCGGCGCCGCCGTTGATCCGGAGCTTGAAGTCGGCCGGATTCAACGAAAAGGAGTCCGCTGCCGGAAGGGAAAGGGCGAAAAAAAGCATAACAAGAAAGAGAGATGACTGTTTCAACATATTATTGTCCTATGCACCAGAGGTAACGTTTTCCCTGCGTAACGAATTCACGGTCGACCGAGGCGACACTGCCGTCCCGTTTGGCGATGTTGGCGCGCTTGAAGTTACTGTGACGAAAATGGATCACACGGTCGGCGTTCCCGCCCTGCGCTCCGGTCGTCCTGTGGGTGATCCAGGCGCTCTGGAGGCCGCTGGTTCCGCCCGTGCCGCTGCGGGTGGAATCCCCGGCGAGAATATCCCACTGGTCGAGCCGGTTGAGCCGCCTGCCGAGGGCGCCGTCGCCGCCGACGACTTCGGAGCCGCCGTTGCCGTCGTGACCGCAGGGAACGCCGTAGGTGTTGTCGGGGTTGTTGTCATACACCATCGGGTTCCATACCGGGCATACAATCGTTGTGCTTTTGCCTGTCACAGGCAGCCGGAGATACCTGAGATCGCTGAGTTGGCGGCCCCAGCGCCGGTTGTTGGTCGCTCCCGGCCCCAGGTAGATCGAAGCGGGCAGCAGCCAGTCATTGTAATCCCCCGCATAAAACAGGAAGACGGTGCCGAGCTGTTTGAGATTGTTGGTGCAAGCCGACTCCTTGGCGCGGGTACGCGCATTGTTGAGCGCCGGGAGCAGCATGGCCGCGAGGATGGCGATGATCGCAATCACGACAAGTAGTTCAATCAGTGTGAAATGCTTTTTCATAAGTGACGCCTTTCTGTTATTTCCGGCATGGACAGCAGGAATTTCGAATCACCAGTTCGGGTTTGACTATGATAGAGGGAACCTCCTCCTGTTCCCGGCCGATCATGGCGAGCAACACCCGGGCGGTATGGGCCGCGACCTGCGGCGTGAACATATCCACGCTGGTCAGCAGCGGATAAAGCGCCCGGGCGAGCGGACTGTTGTCGAAACCGACCACGCTCAGTTCATCCGGCAGCCGGAGGTTGTTTTTGTGCGCCCACTGGAAAATCCCGGAGGCGGTAAGATCGTTCCCCGCCAGGATCGCAGTCACTTTTTCCGGAAGCGCAAGGAGTTTCGCCGCGCCCTCGCATCCGCTCGCGGTATCTCCGGCGCCGGGCATGATGAGCGCCGGATCGAACAAGCCTTTCGCAGTCATATACTTCCGGTAGGCGATCACACGGGGATCGGCTTCGCCGTAATAAAGCTGTGAAATGGAGATGATGCCGATGCGTTCATGGCCGAGGCCGGCGAGGTAATCGAGCGCCTGGAAAATCCCGTGCTCGTAATCCAGCACCACGGGAGAGAGCTTGTGCCGCCGGTAGGTGAGCACCGGAGTCCCGCCTGCGGCGTCTTGCGCGTCTTCGACGGAGAGCTGCGGGAGCATGTTGATGATGGCGTCGACCATGCCGTTCGAAATGCGGCCGATCAGCTTGCCGCATTCCCCCGGCTCCTTCGATTCGCAGAGACAGAGCGTCAACGAATATCCCGACTTCTTGAGTTCCCGCGAAAGTTCGTTGACCAGCGTGACGGTGTTCGGGTTTTCCAGTTCATTCACCGCGACCCCGATGAGCCCGGTCGAGCGCGATTTCAACACCTGCGCCGCGAAATCCGGCTTGTACCCGAGTTCGTCGATCGCCGCTTGCACCCGTTTCGACAGCTCCGGACTGATCCGGCGCCGCCCCGAAAGCGCGTGCGAAACCGCGCTCTTCGAAACCTTGAGGTAATCGGCAACGTCCTGTATGGTGGCTTTCTTTGTCAATTGGACAATTCCTTTGTCAATCGGTTGACATATTTTTGTAAAATAAAACCGGATTCATCAAACCGGTTGACAATATTATAGCAAAAAGAAAAGCTCTTGTCAAGAGGCCGGAAAAAAATTATCGAAAAAAGTGAGCCAAAGTGAAATGCCTCAGTCGTTTCGCCGAGGGGAAAGCAACAGCTTTGCGCTGTCGCGTCCGCAAAGGTCCTTCTGCAACTGACGCTCAAGGTCGGACATGTCCGACGAGTCCGACGAGTCCGACAAAGAGCTTTGGTGAGCTCGCAAAAGCCTTGCGAAAAGACCCATTACGCCAAAAGTGAGCCGGTTGCAAAACTGCTTTTTTTTGTGCGGACAAAACAGTTTTGCAATCGGCTCGAGTGTTTCAGTGTTTTTCTCCGATCGCACTCCGAAGAAGCTTCGCCGCGTCGGGCTGCGCCGCGAAGAAATCGGCGAGTTTTTCGACGCCGTCGCGGCTGGGGTGCACCGTACCATATTCCGGCTTCATCCGGTTTTCATCGGGAGCCTTGAGCACATCGTACCAGTCCACCAGAACAATCTTCCGCTCGGCGGCGAAGGCGCGGAGCCGGGTGTTGAGATCGGTGATCCGGGGCAGATTTTCACGCGGAAGCGCGGTACAGAGCAGCAGCGGAATCTTCGCCGTTTCAAGTCGCCGCGCCATTTCGGAGATATCGCGGAAGGCCTGTTCGCCGGAAGCGTTGTTGGTCCCGATCAGGATCATCACCAGCTTCGGCTGAAGCGCCAATACATCGTCGTCGAAGCGCTTCAGCGTACCGCCGGTCGACTCGCCCGCCATACCGCAATTGGTGATTTTACAGCCGAAGCGACGCGCCACCGCCTCCTGCCAGCGGCAGTGGTGGGTGATCGAGTCGCCGAGCGCGATCACCGGCCGCCACAAGGTCGAATCGGCGACCCGGAGGCGCCGCACCTCCACCGCCGCGTCGACCGTCGAAACACCGCTCTGAAAAAACACCGGCACCGGAAGCGCATAACGTCCGAAATTCCGCCCGTTCGCCTCGATCCTGAATTGCCCGGCGTCCGGGGTCAGCTTCAAAACAACCGGGTTGTCCAGTTCGGCCGAACGTTCCCAGAGTTTTTTGCGGTCGACGGAGCCGTCCTTGCGCCGGGTGAGTTCCTCGACCCGAAGCTTCTTCTCCGCCGGGAAGTAGAAGAGGACGATCCCCTTGTTCCGCGCGGCGACATGCAACCCGGCGCGCAGTCCGCCGCCGCCTTGGCAGTCCGGAGGAAAGTACAGCTCCGTTTCCAGCGTCAATTCCTTGCGTGCCGAATACCGTTCGGGGTAGAGCGACTCCCAGCCGCGGCCGGAGGAGGTTTCACCTGCCGCCGTCCGCTGCCACCCGCCCTCCCGGATCGCCGGTTGCCCCGGCTCCCAGACCAGCGGCGTTGCCGTTTCCTCCGCCAGTCCCGGCAATGCCGCCATCAATGCCAGCAGCGCGACGGCAAACCGCTTCACCTGGCCACCGGGTCGGCGAAGTCAAAGGTCGTCCGGGCGCAGTCTTTGCCGATGCCCTGAACCGGGGACAACCCGGCGGCGGCGGCGGTTCCCCCTGAGAAGTTGTTTCGGATCACCGCATGATCGAGACCGTCCGCCCATATGTCGCGGACGGATGCGTGGTTGCCGGTGTTGTTCTCCGAGAGGAAGTTGCCTTCGACGACCAGATTGGTGACTTTGCGCTCCGGGCAGCCGCTGACATAAATGCCGTCGCGGTTCATCCGCTTGATGAAGTTGCCACTCACGAGGAGATTGTCGGAACCGGCGAATTCCGGAACTTTCTCATATTTTGCGTAAATTTGCTTCATCTGGTCGTCCGGGAGTTTGCGCTCCGGCGTGGCGTAGTGCTTCGGACTGTCGATCTGGATGCCGCGCGAACAATCGCTGAGCTGGTTGCCCTGGACCACGACATCGACCGCGGCGGAGAGGAGGATCGCCGCGCCGCCGTTTTTCGCGCCGGTGATGATGTTGTTGGAGATCAGGAGATTACTGTTGGTCTGGACGTGAATGCCGGAGCGGGTCCCCTTGGAGTTGTAGAAGTCGAATCCATACTTCTCCGCGGTGCCGGAATTGACGATCCGGTTGGAAGTAATCTGGGTCTGCTCCGAAATCCACCCTTCCCGGGTACAGATGATCCCCGCTTTGCCGGTGTTGAAAATCAAGTTTCCGGTGATGGTCAGCCCGCCGCCCGAGGCGCAGATGCCGCGCGCGGGGGTATTGGAGATGATGTTGCCGGTGATCAGGATATTTTCATTGCGCGGAAGCTGATTCCATGGGGCGCTGTCGTGATAACTGACCGCGCCGATCCCATCGTCGCCGTTGGAGTCGATCGTGTTGTTGG
>JAVBSA010000037.1:0-3126 GCA_031556915.1 Victivallis sp. | reverse complement strand
AAGTTTTTTGGTGTAGGTAACAATGTTTGAAAAATCAGACATTTGAGGGGCCAATTGCAAAAAAAAACGCTCCGAAGAGCGTAAATGAGACTGAGTTCTCTAGCGTTTTTCTTTTGATCCCGGGTCGGGTTCCTTTGTTTTTTCCTTTGGTAAATAGACTTTGTTCCCGCCGCGGGTGTAATAGAACCTACCGCCGCGCGGCCCCTCCTGGATCACCCGCTCCTCTGGTGGAGTTGGTTGCCCTTTCTTCTCCGGTCTCAGCAGCCAACAACCGGTGACGATCGCCGCCCCCAGGATCAAAGCCAGGATCAGCGCCGCGATGACCGCCGTCCGGGGCGGAATGTTGAAGCTGTTGTGGTTGGTTACGTTGCCGTGATTGTCGCCGTTGATGTGGAGCTTGTTGGTCATGAGTCATTATCCTCTCATGTTGCCCCCTCCGCATAATCGCTCCCCCACAACTCAAGTGTTCCTGCTTTCCTCTCGCAGAATTTTCAGAATCCGGACTTTCGCGCTGTCCGATATCTCCACATCCATCACCAGATCGCGGAGCTGGTCGGCCGTCCGCACGGACGCGGCTCCGCCCCCCAATTGGAATTCACCGCCGTGAACATCGCCGTTGATGAACTGGCCGCCGCCGCTCCCGGCATTCGCTCCGAGGTTGATATGGGTTTTCTCGGGCGCTTCGTCCGGAAAACAGTAAATCCGCATTGCGGGAAACAACTTCTCCATTGTCGCCAGAGGGATGTTGGCGATATCCTGCTGGCCGTTGTAAAATTTATTGATCGTCGCGTAATTCACACCCGTGCGCTCCGACAAGCGGCGCATATTGCCGGCCAGGTCGATGGCTCTCTCGAGAGCGCGCTTCAACACTTTTTCATGGTTCATTGTTCGGAATCCTTATTCGTTACTCCATAAAATATAGCACATCCATCAAAAAATGCAATTTTTTTTGAAATAAGACTTGCTTTATTATAAGATATGCTATAATATATGTATCAAGCAACCCGGAGTCGCCTTTGCGATTCCAGGGAGAATGCTATTTTTTTGCCCAGAAAGATAAGAAAGCGAATAATTATGAAAAAACCATCAAAACTGAAACGGCTCCGCCGGAGCGCCGGGCTCACCCAGGAACAACTCGCCGGACTCTGCGGAGTCGCCAGAACAACGGTCATCCGCCACGAAAGCTGCGGCTGCCCGACCGCCCGCTCCGCCAGGCGGTACGCCGCCCGGCTCGGCTGCGACTGGCGGGAACTGATCGGATGAGGCAATTGAAAAAACAAACCACCAAAAGGGAGATTGTCATGAACAGAAAAAGAACGAAAATCGACTTCGAGGCCTTCGCGCGGGAGGCCGGAATCAAAGGCGGGTGCGGGCGCACCGGCGGGGAACTGGCGGCGACCGCGCTCATTGCCGCGGCAGCGGCGACGGCGGCCTTTCTCGGCGCCGTCATCGCGTGGGCCATCGCGCTTTTCACGGAGGCCGCCGCATGAACAATTTCCTGAATGACAACGAGTTGACCGGCATCGAGACCATCCTGGAATCCGCTTCCGCCATCCCGCGGGAAGACTCCGGCAGCAACCGGAACCTTCTGACCCTTCGCCGGATCGTTGCCCTCGGCGACTTCTGCGCCGCCAACCCCGACGCCTGGAAAGCCAACCGCCTTCACTTCTTCATGCCGCACCTGAGCCACGCCCAGATTGCCGGGTTGCTCCGGATTCCCCGGGCCAGCGTCACCCGGTATCTCCTCTCGGCCGAAATCGGCGAAGAGGTCTACGACAGTTTGCCTGACGATATCTGAATCGGAGCAATGCCAAGCCGTGGGTGTCGAGGGATGCCCCCTGCCGGGGGCTGGTTTTTGCGCCTGGCGGCGCAAAGAACCGTCGCCCGCCTGGTGGCGGAAAATTTCTTCGAAATTTTCCTTTTTCAGCGTCACCGGCGCGCGATAAAACTTGAGGCTCCGCCTCAAACTCCGCTTAGGGGCTACGCGCCCCTAAGAACCTCGCCAAGGCCGGGTGGCCCTGGACCCGGACCGCTTTGCGGCCCCACAAAAAAACGCCGCCAATTCCCGAACCCGGAAATCGGCGGCGCTTTTTTTCAGCAGATTACTTGTTGGCCGTTTCGAATTTCTTCATGAATTCGACGAGGGCCTTGACGCCTTCGATGGGCATGGCGTTGTAGATGCTCGCGCGGCAGCCGCCGACCAGGCGGTGACCCTTGAGCTCGGTGAGACCGGCGGCGGTGGCTTCCTTGACGAAAGCCGCGTCGAGATCTTCGTTCGGGGTGCGGAAGACGACGTTCATCAGCGAACGGTCGGCCCGGGCGACCGGGCTCTGGAAGAAGCTCGAGTTATCCATGAAGTCATAGAGAACTTTGGCCTTCTCAATGTTGATCTTTTCGATCGCCGCGATGCCGCCGATTTCCTTGAAATAATCGGTGACGAGCGCCAGCATGTAGATGGCGAAGGTCGGCGGGGTGTTGAACATCGAACCTTCTTCGATGTAGGTGCTGTAACGGAGCATGGTCGGAACCTTGGCGTCGACGGTGCGGGCCGCCAGGTCCTTGCGCAGCAGGACCAGCGCCATACCGGAGGGACCGATGTTCTTCTGGGCGCCGGCATAGATCATGCCGAAATCGTTGACGTCGATCACGCGGGACATGATGTCGCTCGACATGTCGGCGATCATGGGAACGCCGGCGGTCGGGGTCGGCAGCTTGGCGTACTGGGTTCCGGCGACGGTGTTGTTGCTGGTGATATGCAGATAAGCGGCACCGGGGGTGGTCTTCCACGCGGACTGCGCCGGAATGTGGTCGTATTTGGTTTCTTTGCTCGAAGCGGCGGTGTTGACCGTGCCGAACATCTTGGCTTCTTTGGCGGCCTTGTCGGCCCAGACGCCGGTGTTGACATAGTCGGCTGTGCCGCCGTTGAGGAGGTTCATCGCCAGCATGGCGAACTGCATGCTCGCACCGCCCTGGATGAAGAGAACCGCATAGTCGTCGGAGACGTTCATGAGCTCACGGACGTTGGCGACCGCGCGGTCGATGACCGGCTGGAAGAGCTTGCCGCGATGAGAGAGCTCCATGATGCCGCTGCCGCAGCCTTTGTAGTCGGTAAATTCGGCTTTCGCC
>JAVBSA010000303.1:0-5317 GCA_031556915.1 Victivallis sp. | reverse complement strand
TGTTGGATTTGTGAGGAGCATAACGAAGAGTTATGTGACGAACAAATGCGGCAAAAAGCATTTGCCGGAATGCAAAGAATGTCAAGTTTATTTCTTGACAACCCCTTAGGGTAGTAATGAGTCTTTTCGCCGAGGGGCTTTCACGCTGGCGCGTCTGCGCCCCCCCCATCGCGAACGATGTTTTTCACGGACGCTCCACGGACGAGGCACGGACACGCACGGACAAAATACGCTTTTTTGTGCGCGATCAGAGCGCTTTGGCCGCGCACAATAACCCTTTGTCCGTGTATGTCCGTGTTCCGTCCGTGGAGCGTCCGTGTAAAATGCCGATCCCGTGAGGCGCCTCGCATACGCGTCAGCGTGAAAGCCAAAGTAAAGCACCTTTGCGAAAAGACCGCTGAGGCATTTCTTCGGGTAATCGCTGACGCATGTGCAAGGGCCTTGCGTATGCGCCCGGGCTACTTTTTCTTTTGGAACAGGCCGCTGGTCCATTCGCGGAGGGTCTCGCGGTCGAGCTCTTTGAAGCCGAGCTCCTGAAAGGCTTCGGAGACGCCGTCGAACTCGGTCGACAGGATTCCGGCGAGTGCGAGATAGCCGCCTTTTTTCACCCAGCTTGCGATATTGTAGCGGTAGGCTTTCAACAGGTGGCCGAGAATGTTGGCGCAGGCGAGATCGTAGCCTCCGGCACGGCCGGGGTAGTTGGCGGCATCGGCTGTCTCCGGCGTGATTCCGGCGACGGAATTGAGCTCGAGGTTCTCCTCTGTGATCCGGACGGCTTCGGAGTCGTAGTCGAAGGCGTCCACCGGGGCGTAGTTGAGTTTCGCCGCCGCGATGGCGAGAATGCCCGAACCGCAGCCCGCGTCGAGCACGCTTTTGACTTTGGGGTCGTCCGCAAAGCGGTCGATCACCTTGAGGCAATAATAGGTGGTCGCGTGCTGGCCGGTGCCGAAACTCATGCCGGGATCGAGCTCGACGATGGCGCGGCCCTCTTTCGCCGGAACATCCAGCCAGGTCGGCTTGATGAAGAGCCGGTCGGAGATTTCAAGCACTTTGAAATGGAGTTTCCAGCTCTCGGCCCAATCTTCGCGTTTGAGGTTCACGCGTTCGATTCCGGTGATTTCGACGCCGAAGGAGCTCCAGTCTTTGATTGCTTCTTCGATGCGCCGGAGGTTTTCATCGGCCTGTTCCGGGGTGTCGGCGTAGACGAGATGAATGATCTCCCGGTTCTCCCGGTCTTCCCAGCTGCTGAAATCCAGTTCCAGCGCGGCCAGCATTTCGGCGGCCAGGTCGAAATCGCCCGATCCGTCGGTCAGTTTGACACAGTAAAGCATGATTATTTTCCTTTGGTTTTTTGTATAAAGTAGCCCGGGATCGCAAAAAATTAAAGGTAAGTACTTTTAAAAGGAGGGTTTTTGTGATATATTCTATGTCAATAAATGATAAACGAAAGCAGAGACCATGAGTGAGACCATCATCGTTCTGGATTTCGGCTCGCAATACAGTCAGCTGATTGCCCGCCGGATCCGAGAGTGCCGCGTTTACAGCAAGATCATGCCGTTCAACACCCCCGCCGCCGTGATCGAGGCGGAGAATCCCAAAGGGATCATCCTCTCCGGCGGGCCCAAAAGCGTCTACGCCCCCGATGCGCCCAAGTGCGACCCGGCGATTTTCGACCTCGGCCTGCCCGTCCTCGGCATCTGTTACGGGTTGCAGCTGATGGTTCAGACGCTCGGCGGCGAAATCACCCGGGGCAGCGCGCGGGAATACGGCAAAGCGTTGCTCGACGTCGTCAACGACGGCGAATTGTTCGTCGGCGTGTCGAAGAAAACCCAGGTGTGGATGTCGCACGGCGACAAGGTCACGAAAATGCCCGCGGGCGGGTTTGAAATCCTGGGATCGAGCGGGAATACCGAATTCTGCGCGGTGCGTTTCCAGGAGCGCAATTTCTACGGAATCCAGTTCCACCCCGAAGTGGTTCATTCCTCCGAAGGCAAGAGCATGATCGGCAACTTCTGCAACCGGATCTGCAAATGCAAGGGCGACTGGACGATGGAGTCCTTCATCGAACAGCAGTTGCGCGAAATCCGCGGGACGGTCGGGAATGCCAATGTGATTCTCGGCCTCTCGGGCGGCGTCGACTCCTCGGTGGCCGCCGCGCTGATCCACAAAGCGATCGGCACGCAGCTCAACTGCATCTTCGTCAATAACGGGCTCCTCCGCAAAAACGAGGCGGAACGGGTCCGGGACCTCTTCGGGCGCAATTTTGCCATGAAGCTCATCTATGTGGATGCGACCGAACGCTTTCTCTCCAAGCTTGCCGGAGTCGATGACCCCGAGCGGAAGCGCAAGATCATCGGCCGCGAGTTCGTCGAAGTGTTCGACGACGCTTCCCTTAAAATCGAGAACGCCCGTTTCCTCGCCCAGGGAACCACCTATCCCGATGTGATCGAGAGTGTTCCCATCGACGGCAACCCGGCCGCCATGATCAAAAGCCACCACAATGTGGGCGGGCTCCCGGAAGAGATGAAATTCAAACTTCTCGAACCCCTGTCGCGCCTCTTCAAGGATGAAGTGCGCGAAGTCGGCCGCCAGCTCGGGCTGCCCGAGGATGTGGTGATGCGCCAGCCGTTTCCCGGGCCGGGGCTTGCGGTGCGCCACCTGGGCGCGGTGAGTGAAAAAACGCTCGATATCCTGCGCGACGCCGATGAAATCGTGGTCGATGAAATCAAGAAGGCGGGGTTGTATTACTCCACCTGGCAGACCTTCGCGGTCTTTTTGCCGGTGCGCACGGTCGGCGTCATGGGCGACGAACGCACCTACGATTACGTCATCGCCGTCCGCGCGGTGGAGTCGAGCGACGGCATGACGGCAGACTGGGTCCAGCTGCCGCACCATCTGCTCGGGACGATTTCAACACGTATCATCAACGAAGTCAACGGCGTGAACCGGGTGGTCTACGACATCACCAGCAAACCGCCGGGGACGATCGAGTGGGAGTAAGCCATTGCAGATCATAGGCGGCGCCGCACGCAACATCATCTTGAACGTTCCCGCCGGGGTCGGAGTCCGTCCGACCGCCGGGCGCGCCCGCAAGGCGCTTTTCGACAGCTTGGGAGTGCTCCTTGCCGGCGGTACGGTGCTCGATCTCTTCGCCGGGTCCGGTGCGCTCGCGCTGGAATCCGCCAGCCGGGGCGCGGCGAAGTGCGTCCTGGTGGAGTCCGACCCGAAACATTTGCGCATCATCGAAGAAAATATCGAAAAAGTTCGCCGCGCCGGGGTGACGTGCGACTTTGAAGTGATCCGCGCCGACGCTTCCCAAGTCGGCGGCTATCTCCGGCGGATCGATGGCGTGACTGTGATTTTCGCCGATCCCCCGTACCCGCGCTCGGCCGAATTTTTCGCCGCCATTTGCAGCGATCCTTTGTTCCGCGAGAAATGCGGAGGGGCGTTTCTGGTCTGGGAGATCCCGGATACGCCGGGAAGTACCGGCCTTTTCCTCGCGGCCAACATCCTGACCGACTGGAAACTCCGCAAATTCGGCGGTACTGATTTTCTAACCGGGAGGGTTCCGCGTTGAACTGGCAATTCGCGTCGGCGGCAGTGAAAGAAGAACTTGGGCGAAACCCGGAGTTCCCCGGCGGCGTGGAGGTCAAGAGCAACCCCGTCCGCACCGTGTACCGCAGCGGCGGATACTTCATCAAAGAGGATCGCCGCAAGGGGAACCGTTTACGGCGCGAATTCGAAAGCGCGCAGCTGCTGCAAAAACTCGGACTCCCCGTGGTCGAATCTCTCGCGCTGGGTGAGGGGGATGAAAAAAGCCTCCTCGTCACCCGCGCCTTCCCCGGCGAATCGGTCGGAGATTATTATTACAAGACTTTCATCCGGGACGGAGCCGATCCCGAAACGTTTCTGAATGAATTCACCGCATTTGTGCGGAAGGTGCTGGAGTCGAAAATCTTCCATCCCGATTTTCACGCCGGGAACATCCTTTATCGCCCTGATACGAAAGAGTTTGCGTTGGTCGATGTCTACGGCGTCCGCAAGCGGAATTTCTTCGACCGTTTCCGGATGTACCGGATGCGCCGCATCCCGATGGAGCTGCGGGCGATCCTCGGCAACGGCAGGATGATCGAACTCTTCCGCGGGTTGCAAATCCCGCACCCGCGCCGTTTCTGGCATGACGCGCTGCGCCGCGAGGCGGATTACCTGCGGAAAGAGTGGCCGAAACGGAAGCGGCAGATCCTGTCGGGTTATCCCAAATTCACGGTCAGGGAGGGAGATATGCTCCGTGCGGTCGATCCCCTGCGCCGCGTCATCCCCCTGGAAGAGGGCGAGGTTTTGGACATTGAAGAGGGAAAAGCGGAAGATTGGTTCCTGAGGCTCTTTTACGCCCGCTTGGCGCTGGTGGCCAGTCCCCTTTTTCCGGAGCCGGTCGCCTTCGATTGCGCGGCGAACATATTGTACGTCAAGGCGGTCAAAGAGCGGATTCCGGTAAGGGATGTCATCGACCGCCTGCGGATAAGCGGTATTCACAAACTGTGAAGCGATAAACCGAGCCATTCCGAAGCGGTTCATTTCAGAGAAATGCCGGCCTTCTGCCTGAATCCCATGCCAGGCATGTTCGGAGTCGGTGTGAAATAAACAATGAATGCCGAGAATGATGGAGATTGCCTTTGACCGCCGCATAAATATTTTGTTTTTCGTGACTTAGACCCTTGACATCTCTCCTTGCAAGGGCTATTATAATTAAGCGTTTCGGAATAGAGGATTATGAGACGACAGTAATCTTTAGTTCTGGAAATTTGCCGTTTGCATTTCCTATCCGCCGGTACTGTTGAAAATGATAAAATTTTGTTGGCCTCAAAAGAGCGGCATGCGCGCTCTCAATTCTATAAAAACCGCATAAATGAAAAATATCAGATCCAGAATCTTGCTCCTGATAGTTGTGATGTTTGCACTCATGGGCATCGTCGTCTTGTACTTTTCGTCGACAGTCTACGACAAATACAAGGAAATGCAGATGAACGAATGCCGGCTGCTCATCGATTACGAAGCTGAAGGCATTAATAAGAAGATCCGCGAGCTGCGCGAAAACGCAAAGAGCATAGCCTTGTGCGGCAGCACATACTATGACTCTCCCGTGCGGGTAAAGGAGCTTGGCGAAAAATCCCTGAAGGCTCATTTTGAAACCGGGGCTGTCGCCGTCGGAGGCGGTTTCTGGTTTGAGCCTTATAAACTTTTACCCGGGAGCAATCGCGCCTGTTTTTACGCGTTCAATAACGGCAAAGAAGTCATTTTGGACGAAGGTTTTTTGAGC
>JAVBSA010000339.1:0-16456 GCA_031556915.1 Victivallis sp. | reverse complement strand
CGCGTCGTATTCGATGTGAAATTTCATCTGTCCGCCGGGGAGCGGGACAAAGAGATACGGCGCTCCGCCCGGCGTGGAAAACAGACCGATTTCGAGGCGGCCGTCGGGATGTTCGTAACCCCGCAGCATTGCCGCCATGTTGGCGACGCCGCCGGCGTGGAGCCGGGCCAGGAGAACCATCGTCCGCCCCTCCGGGTCGTAGAGGAGGTGGCTCGGGTCGCGGAGGCGCAGGACATTGGTTTCCAGGCAGCAGCAGCGGCCGTTGTATCGCCCCGGAGCGGTATCGCCCTCGGGATAGAGCGGCATTCCGAAGGGCTGGAGCATCGGCATATGTTCCGGCAGGAAGAACGGCTCCGAAAAGGTCCAGCTTTCCGGATGGGTGAGATCGTCCGTTTCGCTGGCGGAAAGCAGTACCTGGGCGAGTCCGGGCCAAGAGTCGAACTCCCGTTTGCGTTCCATTTCGAGATAGATTCGGCCGTTGTGGAAATCGATGGCCGTCCCCGGTTCATAACTGCCTTCGGATTCGAGCACGGCGGGGAGGCTCCAGGACTCCCCGTTGTCGGAACTGGCCGAAATCAGCAGCCGGCCGCTCTGGCCGAGCGCGTAAAGTTTGCCGCCGGCGAAGAAGAGCCGGGTGTGCATCATCGGCAGGCGCTTTGTTTCACGCCAGGAGCCGCCCCGGTCGTCGGAGACGCAGATGCGCAATTGATTGGAAAGCCCGAAATCCCCCCGGTCCGTCTTCGCCCCCTCCAGGTCGGCCACCCCGGCGCCGCCGAGGTCGAAGGAGGCGATCAGCCTGCCGCCCGCTCCCCGGCAGATCGAGGGGGAATAACAGTAGACATCCGCCGGGGAGGGAGAACGGAAGAGGATGGTTTCGTCGGCGACGGGTTTCATATCACTCCCCTCCGAAACGGAATCGATACATCCTATCCGCCACGGCGCGCGATGCTTCCACCATCTCCGGATAGGGGCGGTCGGTCACATCGAGGAACCCGATGTTGAAGTTCTCTCCGTCGAAAATACGGCCCGTCACCGGTTGATCCACGTATTGAAAGTAATGGATGCCCACAAACTGGCGGTGCTTCAGCGCGGATTCCGCGTACCGGCGGAAGCTTTCGGCACGCTCCTGCTGGCTTTTTACCTCCGCCAGGCCGCCGCCGAACATTCCGCGATCGGTCGCGCCGAAGTGGAATTCCGTGGCCATCAGCGGCGCGTCGGCGCGGTCGGAGACGCGGAACCCTTCCAGCGAATTCAAATAAAGGTTGATCGAAACGACATCGCAATAGTTCGCCGCGGCCTCATACGAGAGCGGTGTATATTGTGAGGAAGCGAAGCGCGCACCCAGATAAAGGCGGCCCGGGTGGATTTTTCGGATCGAATCGCGGATTGTCCGGTAATAAATCTCGGCCGTCCGTGCATAAAAGGCGTCGAAATCGGCCGCGGCCCGGCTTTCGTCGGGTAATTGACGCAGAGCCGCAAATTCCTCCCAGCTCGATGCCGAAGTTCCATACGCCTTGTTCAAGGCGCCGATTTCGCCGTATTTGTCGCGCAGGAGTCCGATCAGTGCCCGTTTGGCCGGTTGCCCGGGGTCGCTCCCCAGGGCGATTTTTGCGAAGTTCGCCGCCCAGTGGAGTTCGTTGTCGAAAAAAATTCCGATGCACCAGGGGGAGGAGGCGACGGTTCCGGCCGAGCGGACGCTGTCGTCGACCAGTTTGGGGAAATTCGGGGCGTAAACGTCCCACATGCTGCCGACCCGCCACTGGCCGCCGCCGAGAATTTGCGCCCCCCGCCCGGCGAGCGCGATTCCAACCGTGTAGGGGAGCTGCCGTGCGGCGCAAATCGGATTGTCGCTCCAGTTTGCGATTGTGTTGAACCCCCAGCTCCGCAGCCGCCGGGGAGCCGATTCCGCTGCCTTCCGCTGCCAGTCGGCTCCGTATTTCTGGAACAGGTTGTAGCTGATGAAGCTGAAGCCCGGTGAATAGTTCCCCGCGTAATCGCCAGTGTAAATATAGCGGACAAAATAGAATTGCTGATTGACCGGTTCGTTGGGCGAAGGCAGCTCCTCAAACCAGCCGTTGCGCCGGAATAACGCGGTGCTGCTGTGGATGCCGCCGATATTCACATGGTTCATGCCGATGGAGAAAAACAGTTTTCCCTCCGGATCGACCAATGTCCAGCGGTTTTGGTCAAGAGCCGTCCGAAACGTCCCGGTCGCTTCCAGCTGCGGCCCGTTGGCCCAGCCGCCGTATTGGTTCCATTCGGCGGGGGCGGGGCGGGCTGTCAATTCCTTTTCTTCGGCAACAACGTTCGTCTTGAGCTGTTCCGGCGATTTGATTTTACCGGGCCAGTCGGCGTGGCGGTATTGGCCGAAGCGGTCGATGAGCGGCAGCGGATTGCCTTTCAACGGTTGAAATTCGCCGGAAGCGGTCAGCTCCCGTATGGAGACGCTCCGGGAAACGCAGCCGCGCGGCAGGATGAATTCCATCTTTACCACGTTTCCGGGATCGATGCCGGTTTCGGAGGCGAACGCAATCGGGGTTTGCTTCATGCCGTGCAAGCGGAATTCATCTTTGCCGGCCGCTTTGCGCACCAGCTTCATGGAAACGCGCCTTTCCTCCCCCGCCAGCAGCGGAACGCGCTCCGTCAGGGAATCTTTGGCCCAGTTGCCGCCAGGATTGGCGATCCGCCATTCCAGCCGGACCGGCGTGTCGCTCTCATTGCGGAACACCGCCGAAAGTTCGGTATCGGGTGTGAAATTCCATTTGCCGTGAAGAATGGCGTTGGGCCAGTCGAGTTCGGGCGAAAAATCGATCCGGAGTGTCCCGTTTTCGACGGCTGCAGCGGCGTTCTTCGTCTCCAGCCGTCCCCCGGCAAGATCGATCTGAGCCCCGAAAGCGCACGAGGCAAGGATGATGGATAAACAAAAGAGATATTTCATGACTTCACTTCCGGTAAAGATGATCCCAGGGCCTGAGAACATAGGGCTGATAAGCGGAGACAAAACCGGCGTGCCCGTCCGCGTAGAGGTAGTTCCAACCCTGACCCTTACCGTCGTGGCGGTCGTTGGGGGAGGTGTTTAGGATGAACCTCGCGCCGTTGGCGTCCCACCACCAACCGACGGCTCCTCCCGTGACTTCGCTCATCAGAACCAGCTCGGTGGGAGTTTTCAGCTTGCCGACCATCTGGATATAGCTGTAGTTGGTATAGTCCCGATAGGGGGACCCGCCGCTGAGCTTGATTGGGCCGGAGACATTGAAGTTGGTTCCGTAGTGGCCGTTCCAGCACTTCATGGTGTCGTTCCAGTTCCGGGCGGTTTCCGCCGGGCAGAGGAAGATGGAGTCGTCGTGCTTTGCCAGCCCCGCTTGTTCCAAAATAAAGGTATAACCCCAGTTGGGGGCGTCCTTGTAAAAACCGGGCACGAACCCGCCGTCGTAACTGTCGGCGTACATGAGCTGCAATGTGCCGATCTGCTTGAAGTTGTTGAGGCAGCTGGCGCGTTTTGCGCTCATACGCGCCTTGTTGAGCGCCGGCAGCAGCATCGAGGCGAGACTGGCGATGATCGCAATCACCACCAGGAGTTCGATCAGTGTGAAATGCCTGTTTTTCATGCGTCTGGATTCCTTTATCGTTTCACTTGAATGGATTGGCCGGGAATAAAACCGAAGGGAACGTCGATCCGGTGCGGAGTTTCGTCCGTTCCGGCGATCAACTGCAGCAGACGCTGCGCGGCTTTGGCGCCGATCCGTTCCGGGAAGAGTTCGAAGCGGGTCGGGTCGGTATGAAAGGAATCGTTGACGCCGTCGTCAAAAGAGACCACGCTGACGTCGGCGGGGCAGGCGAGATTGTTTTCGTGCAGCACCAGTTCGAGCGAAAGCATCGCCTTGGAGTAAGGCAGAATCAGCGCCTCCGGAAAATCCTCCTCCTTCATCCATTCGCGGAACAGGGCGCAGAGGGGGGCCGGTGCGGTGGAAGGCGCCATGCGGCTCAGGAAAATTGCGCCGGAACAGCTGAAGGTTTCGGCCATTGCGCCGAGCTTGCGCAAGTGCCACTCGTCGCTGTTGAGGAAGTCGAGGAAACCGATGCGCCGGAATCCGTTGTCCAGGAGAACCCGCGCCGCCGCCGCTCCGGCGGAAATATTATCGGTTCCGACCACGTCGAGGGGGAATCGCTCACTGCCGCACGCGATCAACACGCATCGGATGCGGCGATCGGCGAGGTTGTACAATAATTCATCGTCGGGTGTGCCGATGACGAGGACGCCGTCGGCTGCTTCGAGACGGTGGAGGAGTTGTTCGCTTTGTCCTTCGTCCCAGGTACAGAGTTTGAGGTTGGCGTTTCCATTTTGGCCGAAATACTCCTGCGCGCTGCCGAAAACCGTGCTGAAATAGGAGAGCGACAGCATATCCTTCTGTTCCGTCCTCGGGCAGAGCAGAAATTCGATATTGAGTGTGGCGCGTGTGTTTCTGGCGAGTTGTTTGCGTTCGATGGATGAAGTATCGTAGCCGAGCTCCTCGATGGTGGCCAGCACGCGTTTCCGGGTATTGCTGTTCACCCGCGGGTATCGGCTCAACACGCGTGAGACCGTCGATTGCGAGACCGAGGCGGCCTGGGCGACGTCGGTCAGGGTGACCGGTTCCTTTCTTCTCATGGAAGAACTCCTTATGCATAAATCATGAATGAACTTCGCTGATATTATAGTATAAAGAGATTGCAATGACAAGATGGAATGAATAAAAAGTGAAAACATTCATATTTATGCACAAGAAAAGAAAAAATGCGAAGCCACAAAAATAAGGGGGGCAGCCGCGTATCTTAAAAAAATCCCCACAGCCTTTGAATATTCAGGCATGTCCGGCCGCCGCAACGCGCTACCGTCTTGCAAAACTCGCTACGCTCATTTTACAAGACAGCGCTTATGCGGATAAGGATGTTCCAATACGCCGCTACGCGGCTACCGTTTCGCCCGTTGGAGACGGGCGACCAGCGCATTTCGCGCGCTGGACTGCGACCAGCCGATGGGCTGGACGGGCGGCGTTGCCGCCTTACTTTTTGTTGCTTCGCAATTTTTTTCTTTTTTTTTATTTCAGCAGCATGCAGTCGCCGTAGCTGTAGAAGCGCATCTTCGCCTCCTTCGCCCTCTCATACGCCGCCAACACCATCTCCCGCTCGCAAAAGCAGGACACCAGCATCAACAACGTACTCTTCGGCAAATGAAAATTGGTCAGCAGCATCTCCACCGAACGGATCCGGTAAGGCGGATACAGGAAAATCTTTGTCTTGCCATGCCCCGCCGACACCTGCCCGTCCGGCGCGGCACAGCTCTCCAGCACCCGCACGGTCGTCGTTCCGACCGCCAGCACCTTTCCCCCGGCGCGATGCGTTCCATTGATCAGGTCTGCGGTCGCCTCCGTCAAAAAGTATTCCTCGCTGTGCATCTCATGCTCTTCCGCCGTTTCCACCGAAACCGGTTTGAACGTGCCGGGGCCGACATGTAGCGTCACCGCCGCCTCGCGAACCCCCCCGGCCCCGATCTCCGCCAGAATCTCCGGCGTAAAATGCAATCCCGCCGTCGGCGCGGCAACCGCACCCGATTCCCGCGCGTAAACCGTCTGGTAACGCTCCGCATCGGAACTCTTATCGGAACGCGCAATATAAGGAGGTAGCGGAATATGCCCGTAAGCCGCCTGAAGCCGGTCGGAATCCGCGTCGCTGAACTCGATCGCAAAGGTGCCGTCGTCATTTCGCCCCAGCACCGTGAACGCGTCGCCATACCGGTTCAAAGAACCGTCTTCGTGCAAAAGCACGGCTTTCACGCCGGGCAGCGCGCGTTTGCCGGGTTTCAGCATCACATTCCAGCTTCTCCGTTCGGGGGCGCGCGCCTCGACCAGCAGGATTTCAAACTTCGCCCCCTCCGGGTCGCCGCTCTTGCGCGCGAACATACGCCCCCGCAATACCCGGGTGTCGTTGTAAATCAACGCGTCGCCGGCGGTAAGGAAGTGTCTGATCTCCGGGAAAGGCATGATTTCACACTCGCCCGTCTTCCGGTCGAGTACCAGCATCCGGGACCCGTCCCGCTTCTCCGCCGGATACTGGGCAATCAGCTCTTCCGGCAATTCATAATCGAACAGTGAAGTCTTGGTCATGGAGCTTCTACAAATTGGCGCCGAAGCGTTTGAGTTCCCGCCGGACTTCCGCGCCGTCAAGCTCGCCCGGCGTGCATTGCCTGGCCACCGCCATCGAAGCCGCCATTCCGGCCGCCTGCCCGAGCGAACAGACCGGCGGCATCACCCGCATACTGCTGTGAAGCGCATGGTCGACCGAAATTCCGCGCCCGCCGATCAGCAGGTTCGCCACCTCTTCCGGAACAATGCAGCCGTAGGGAATCTCGTAATATTCGTCCTCTTTGAGGAAACGCAGGTCGGTTCCGGTTCCGCTCGGATTGTGGATGTCCACCGGATAATTGACCCGGGCGATGGCGTCGGGGAACTTGGCGCGCTTTTCGAACTCTCCGATTCCGATGAACGCTTTGCCGAGAATCCGGCGCGACTCGCGGATTCCGATCTGAGCTGCGACCGAATGGATTTCGGCATTTTCAAATCCCGGGATCTCCGCCCGCAGAAAGGCGAGATATTCCCGCAACTGTTTGCGGGCGATGATTTCGGCGTCGGAAAGTTCCCCGGCGTTGACCGCGCTGTGCTTGATGACGCGGGTGGTGTTGAAGTGAATGACGTCCCCGTCGAAGTCGCCGAAGAAGAGCACGTCCTCGCGGGGGCAATCGATCCGGCCCGCCTCTTTGGCCGCGCGGTAGCGGTCGGAAATCTCCGTCCGCGACGGCATTTTCGCCTTGTCCACCCCGGCGAGCTTGAAGCAAAGCGTCATCGGCTGGCAGAAGCCCTCCGCGTTGCCGAACTCGAAACGGCAGCCCGATTTCGCGGCCACGTCGCCGTCGCCGGTGCTGTCGATCACCATCTTCGCCTCGATGGCGGAGAGGCCCGATTTGCCGGCGAAGATGACCGCCTTGATCCGGCCGTTCTCTTTGACGACATCGAAAAAGGTGTGATGATAGAAGCATTTCACTCCGGCATCCAGCAGCATGTCTTCCGCCGCCAGCATGGCGCCGTAGCGCGAAATATTCTTATCGTCGCGCCGCTTGACTTCATGCTGCGGAACGGCGCGATAGGAGCGCATCCGTTTGACCCATTCGATATAGAGCGGCCGGTCGAGCGGTTCCTGCCCGCAGTGGTTGTTCATAAAGGGCGAAATTTCGCCGATGTTCGCCATGCCGCCGGGCGACCCGTAGTGTTCGGCGAGCGCGACGCTCTTGCCTTCACGCGCCGCGGTGACAGCGGCGCAGAGTCCGCCGGGACCCGCGCCGACGACCAGAACATCGACTGCCGCAATGACCGGAATTTCCGCATTCAGGGAATAAGATATTGTTTTCATCGTGAAATTTTCTTTCCGTTATTTATCCGGCGTTTTACCGCCACTTTTTGTAATTAAGCTCAAATATTACTTGAAAATTGCGCCGATCTGACGGAGTTCCGCCCGCAATTCCGCCGGATCGACGTCGCGGACGTCTTCTTTGGCGAGAGCTGCCGCAATGCCTGCCGCCTGGCCGGTGACGAAGCAGGGCGGCATCACCCGCAAGCTCGACTGGATGGCCCGGTCGCAGGAGAGTGCGCGACCCGGAACCAGCAAATTCCGCAGCCCGAGCGGAATCAGCGCCCGGTAGGGGATTCCGTAGCTTTCGCCGTGGTGGAAGCGGGTTTCGTGGAGCACTTTTTCCACCTTGCGCTGTTCTTCGGGGTCGGTGCTGCCGGAGTGGATGTCGACCGGGTAGCAGCAGCGCCCGATTTCGTCCTCGAAGGTGGCGCGGGCGGCGAAGTTGTCGAAGGTCATGCGGTATTCGCCCTTGATCCGGCGGGTTTCGCGGACGCCGAGGAGCGAAGCGGTGTTGATGAGTTCCGCGTGCCGGAAGCCGGGAACGTGTTCGCGATAGAAATTCTCCAGCATCGCCGCGATGCGGCGGCCGGCGACATAGCCTTTGGAGAGTTCGAATTCGTCCAGGCAATCGAGTCCGTAAATATGGCCGAGGTTGCTGCTTGCTGTAACGCCGGTCATCGGTTTCATGCAGACGAAATGGTGTTCCTGGAAGGGAGTTTTGCCTTCTTCCTGGAGTCTCGCCCAGATGCTTCGGTCGGATTCCTTCGCGGCTCCGGCCGTTTCATAATCGATGTTGGAGAATTGGGCGCAGAGGGTGGGGCTCATGGTTTTGCCGTTTTCGTCGCCGTACTCGAATTCCGCTCCCGCCATGGCGGCGAGCAAGGCGTCGCCGGTAGCGTCGATGAACATGCGGCCGGTCACGCGTTTCAGGCCTTGGGAGGTGGCGAACAATACCGCGTCGATTTTGCCGCCGGTGACTTCGGCTTCGCAGAATTTGGCGCCGAACAGGAAGTCGATTCCGGCTTCTTCGGCGATTTCGTCATAGACGCGCTTGAGGATTTCCGGGTTGATGGACTGCCACGAACGCGGTTCGAGTTCGGCGTTCATGCGGCGGCACATTTCCTTGTTGATTTCCGCGAAGACTCCGCCGTAGAGCATCTGTTCGCCATCGTAGGAGGGGGCGAACATGGGGACCAGCCCGGCGGTGCCGAGTCCGCCGAACATGGTGCTTTGTTCGAGCAGCAGGACTTTGGCGCCGTGCCGCTTTGCGGCGAGTGCGGCGGCGAAGCCGGCGGGACCGGCTCCGATGACGACGATATCCGAATCCGCCAATAAAGGAAGCGTCAATTTCTGAATCATATTTCCACTACTCCCGTGTTGATTGCGATATACTATATCTCCTTTTGATTGGCTTTTATATCGGTTTTGTGCTATGTTTTATAAAAAACTCGTCATAATTCCTTCTTTTTCGAGAATTTTATGATAAAACGGGAAACATTGCTGAAAACATTCCGGGAGCGGCTGGATGCGTTCGCCGCGGTTTCCGGCTGCGGCTGCGTCTGGAAGATGTCGAAGTACCTGCTGCCCGACCCCGACCTGCCGAACCGGTACGGGCAGCATTTGTGCGGCTTCTGCCTTGCGGTGAAGGCTGCGGAGGGGGGCGAGGCGCGTTGCATACGCCACGACACCCGCGTGATTGCAGGAGAGCTTGCCGGCCGGAAAACGCCTTTTATTTTCCCTTGTCATGCGGGAGTGCATGAGGTGATTGTGCCGCTGCCGGGCGGGGCTGCCGAATTGGCGGGGGTGTTGCTGCTGGGGCCTTTCCGGGTGGCGGGAACGGAGTGCCCGGAGCTGGAATTGAGGGAACTGTGGGAGCACTTGCCGGAATTGCGTGAGAATGCGCTCCGGGGATTTGCCGAATTCGTGCCGGAGTTGTTCGGCGGAATTGTGGAAAAGATTTATGCGGACACGGCGGGAATTTTGCCGGAACGGCCGCGTGACCGTCGTATTTTCGATGTTCTGGAATATCTTCGGGGCGAATATTCGGGGCAGACGATTGCGGGTGCGGCGGAGCGTGTGTTCATGAGTCCTTCGCGGTTGTCCCATTTATTCAAGCAGGAGTGCGGGATCGGGATCGGGGATTACTTGAGGAAACTGCGTTTGCACCGGGCGCGGCGTTTTTTGCTGAGCACGGATTGGCCGATCGGGCGGGTGGGGGAGAGTTGCGGGTTTCCGGATCAGAGTCATTTTACGCTGATGTTCCGGAGGGAGTTTGGAGCGCCGCCGAGGAGCTACCGGAAAAAGTACGGCAGGCCGAGTACGGCGTGACGCCCTGATCGACCAACAAAAAAGAAAAACCGCGAAGCGGCAAAGAAAGGCGGCGCCGCCGCCCGGCCCCACCCTCGTGGGGTCGTGATCCAACGGCGAAAGCGTTGGTCGCTCCCCTAAAGCCGCCCGTGGGCGGCAGGGAGCGAAACGGTAGCCGCGTAGCGGCGTACTCTATCCTCCGATCAGCAAAAGCGCCGGCGCTTTTTTCGGGCGAAGCCGGGAAAAAAGTGGCAGTGGCGCGTTGCTGCATCCGGAAACCGTTGCATCCCACAGTTCCTTAGAATACCTTGAATGTTTTGATTTCGAACGGTTTAAAACTTAGTTTCATGCCGCCTTCCGTTGGTTCGACCGTTTCTCCGTCCTTCCACTCCAGAAGGTCAGTCGCCGTCAGCTTCCGCCGGGTGTGCAACACGGCTTCCGAACGCCGACCGGCGGTTTCGACCAGCCGAATGACCCGGCACGCCTCTTTCTCCGCTTTTTTGAAGACGGTAAGAGCGACGTGTTCCGCTTCCAGCCGGAGAGGAGAATGCAGTTCTCCCGCCAGGCCGGGCAGTAGCAGCGGGGGGCGGTTGAGCCGGGCGGCTTCCGCCATCACGTCGGAATCGGCCAATTCTCCGGCATGGGGCAAAAAGCAGTAGGTGAACTCATGAACGCCGGAATCGGCGTTCCAATCGGGATATTTCGGCGCGCGCAACAAAGTGAGCGAAAGCAATCCGGGTTCTCCGGAGTAGCCGTATTTACAGTCGTTGAGAAGCGCGGCTCCGCCGCCGATGTCGGAGAGGTCGGCATAGCGTTGACCCGCCACCTCGAACCGTGCGACATCCCAACTGGTATTGGTGTGGAGCGGCCGGCGCAAGTAACCATAAGGGATGTCATACGCCGCCTCGGCGGCGGTGGAATCGACCGGGAAAGCGACCCGGAGCAGTTTGCGCGCTTCGCGCCAATCGATCCGGGTTTCGAAATCGAGCCGTTTGGAACCGGGAGCGAGAAGAACTCTCTGGACAATGGAGGATTCGCCGATCTTCAGTTGGAACTCGATTCCGTCGCGGACCGGGCCGGTGAACAGGCGGGCCGGTTCGGCCGGTTCGACTTTTCCGCAGAATTGCTGTTTGTAAAAGAGATCGATGTCCCACGCTTCATGGCGGTTGGAACGGTCGACGTAAAGCGTGAGTTCATTTCCGATCGCGCCTGCTCCCATCACATTGCGGCCGAGCTCTTTGTCGAATGCAAGAATCAGTTCGGCCCGTTCATTGAAGTCGTACCGGACCCGTTCGTTTTCAAGCGTCAGGCCGACTCCGGGACGGACCGCCGGAGCGCTGCCCCGGCGGCGCAAAGTGCGTGAGCCGAGAGCCGGAACCGTACAGCGGAATCGGACCAGACCCTCTTCTTCCTGGCAGGCGACGGGATTGCTCTCTTCGTCGGTCAAACCGGCGGTTCCCCAGGATTCCGGCAGCGTCACAATTTCGGTGTTGGGAACGGAGAGCGGGTTGACGAGGAACAGCGCGTCCTCCTCCCGGTGCGCCAGCTTGCGCCCTGCTTCTCCGATCAGGCACTTGACGGCTGCCAGCGCCTCGGCGTGTTCCTTCTCGGTGGTTTCATAGACCTCCCGGATCGAAGAGCCCGGCAGGATATCGTGAAACTGATTGAGCAACACCGTCTTCCAGATCCGGTCGAAGGCTTCGGCCGGATAAGCTTCCGGCGGCAGCTGGGCGCAGAGGAATTCCGCCGCCGCCAGAAGCTGTTCCAGTTTGCGGTTGTTCTTTTTGGTGCGCGCCTGGGTGGTCAGCGTGCCGCGGTGGAGTTCCAGATACAGCTCCCCCGACCAGAGCGGCAGCTCCGCGCGCAACAGCTCCAGGCGCTCGAAAAACTCGTCGGCCCGTCCGAAACGGAACCTGGGGGCGCCTTCGAGATTCCGCATCCGCAACCCGCGTTCAATATACTCTTCTTTCGGCCCGCCGCCGCCGTCGCCGATTCCGTAGAGGCTCAGGAATTCGTCGAGCAGCGCATTTTCGTGAAACCGCTCCTGGGCGGGGGCGAGCTGTTCCGGGAGGACCGCGGCGTTGTAGTTGTCTTCAGGCGGAAAATGGGTCAGCACCTCGCTGCCGTCGATGCCGCGCCAACGGAAGGTGTGATGCGGAAACGAATTGAACTGGCTCCACGAAATCTTCTGGGTCAAAAGGTTGCCGCAACCGGCCCCGGCCATGATCTGCGGCATGCTGGCGGCGTAACCGAACACGTCCGGAATCCAGAGGTTCCGGACCTCCACGCCGAATTCATCCCGGAAAAAATTCTTGCCGTGCAGAAACTGGCGGATCATCGATTCGCCGGAGATGAGGTTGCAGTCGGCCTCGACCCACATTCCGCCCTGAAGTTCCCAGCGCCCCCCGGCGACCTGCTCTTTGATCTGCGGATAGAGTTCCGGGTAATGTTCCTTGATGAACGCATAATGCTGCGGAGCGGAGGCGCCGAATACATAATCGGGATATTTTTCCAGCAGCCGCAATTGGCTGGCGAAGGTGCGGGCGCATTTCCGGACGGACTCCCGGACCGGCCACAGCCAGGCGGTGTCGATATGGGCGTGCCCGACCGCGGTTGCGTGCATGGCGGAACCGTGCGCCGGAGAACCGAGGACTCCGGCCAATTCGCGGCGGGCGGCGGCGGCGTTCTCCTGTTTTTCCGCATACGCGTTGGCGGCGCGGTTGATTGCAAGAACGATCCGGTCGGTACGGCGGCCGCGCGGCGGCAGGGTTTTCAACAGACTCAGCAGAACTTCCAGATCGAGTTTCAGATGAAAAAGATCCCGGTTGAAGCGGCCGATCCGCAAGGTTTCAACGGCGGCCTGATAATCGCCGATATTTCCGGGGTTGTCCAGTTCCGGGTCGGAATCGCGTTTGATCCCGAAGAGACCGTTCGCCGCCGCCTCCACCCAGAACTCCATCTCCGGCTTGATCCACGCGGCGGGAATCTCGAAGATCTCTTTGCGGAAATGGGGGCTGTAAACGGAGCCGGCGCTCAGGCCGTAATACGGTATCCCGTCCGGGTCAAGCAGTAGGCCTTCGCCGCCGAGGGCGATCCGCAGGGCCAGGGGCTCCCCCGGCCAGCTCTCCGGAATCGACGCGCGGATATGGAACCAGGCGCTTTCCCAGGGGCCGCCCCAGATCTCTTTCTCCGCGACCGGCCGGAATTCGCCGTTGTACCGGTCCGCGATCGGGATGGGAGTCCGGCTTTTCCGCATTTCCGCCCGCAGGGGAAGTTGTTCGTAAAAATATTGGTTGGACAAACGGCTGAAAAAAAGATTCGCCCGGTTGAGATAAAGATCGAATTCGCGTTGGAACATGAAGGAGCCTCTGGGATTGAACTGATACAAAGAACAGAGCCGGAATCCTCCGGCTCCGTATTCGGGAAAATTGACGGCAGGACAAGCGGAATCAGCGTTCCATAAACTCTTCCCGTTTCGCCTTGTCTTCCAGAAAACGCTGGTTGGCGCCGACTTCCACGGAGACGTGCCCGTCCACCCAGGCGACGACGGTCTGATTCAACCCGTGGCGGCGGAACTCGAAGATGCCGCAGTGGTTGTTGTCGATGACGTCTTTGGTGCGGTTCACGCTCGGCGAAGCAATGGTTCCCACCGTAGCTTCGGCAATCAGGACTTTGGAGCTGGAATTGCGGATTCCGCCGGCTCTCGCCGGTTTCGGCGGATTGGGCCGCCCTATGGTGCTCGGCCAGTTGTCGGTGACTCCGATGCAGTTGACCCCGTAAGTGGGGTGGCGGTCCTGCAGATTTGTACTGTTCAAGTTCGGGAAATTATCGGTGATGCTGGCGACGGCGGTGAACTGGCCGTTGAAATCGAAAGAGGGGCAGATGAAGGTGTTGACGGTCGTTACATACCTGCCGTTGATCAGCGGAATCGGATACTTGGCGTTCGCATACACCGTGCCGCCGTCATAACGCGGAATCGGGGTCCCCAGTTCATCGTTCGAACCGGGGTAAAAACCGTAATCGTCCGCGTAGAACGCCAGGGCGGACGCCAGCGACTTCAAATTGTTGATGCAGGTCGTCTGCTTGGCTTTCGCTCTCGACGAATTCAACGCCGGCAGCAGCATCGCCGCCAGGATCGTGATGATCGCTATCACGACAAGCAATTCAATCAATGTAAAAAATGAGCGTGATCTTTGCATAAGTAACCTCAAATGATGAAATTTTTTAACTTTGGTTGAATCAATCAATCTGCTTTAATTATGGGGCAGGGTTCATCAAATGTCAAGAGGTTTTTTGAAATTAGTTGAATAATTCTATCAAAAAAACGGGTTGACCCGGAAAAACGGCTTGCTTTTTGCCGTTTTTGAAAGTACACTATCCCATGAGAAAAAATGATTTTAACAGGAGCAGCCGACCGATGGCCGTCACAATCAAGGATATTGCGCAGGAAGCCGGAGTTTCCTTTCAGGTCGTTTCCGCCGTGTTGAACGACCGGAAAGGTTCGCGGGCCTCCGTCGCGACCCGGGAACGGATTCTGGAGATCGCCGAACGGATGGGGTACCAGAAAAATTTCGGCTATCTGCTGATGCGCGGGCAGGAAACCGACACCGTCGGCATCTTCGTCTCCGTTAATTACCGGCGCTATATGGAGCAGACCCGCCAGCTGACTCTCCTGCTGACGGAGCAGCTCTGCGCGATGGGATACGCCTCGTTTCTGCATACCTTCTGCGACGACGCCCGGCAGAACCGGAAAAAGGTGATGGAGCTGCTGAACCGGGGGACGCACGCCTGCATCCTGCTGGGAGCGCCGTGGGGCTACCGGGACATCCTGAAGCTGCTTCAGTATAAGGATGTCCGTTACATCAGCGACTCCGGGGATTACCCGCGCCATGTGATGTACGACCGCAGCGGCCGGTTGAAACTGCTCGCCTCCTTCAAACAGAGATTCCCGGGCTGCTTCAAGGTGATGTGCCAGGAGTGGGAGACGGGGCCGGAAGGACACATCATGAAGGATATGAGAGTGACCTTTCCTGAATATTCCGAAGAAGAAATCCGCCGGGAACTGCTCTATATCATCCCCAGAATCGATTACAACGGGAAAGACATCGAAGTCCGGCTGTTCCAGGCCGGAGCCGCCTTCACCGAAACGCTGATGCAAACCTTCCCCGCAACCCAAGCCATTTACTATATGAACGACTATTTCGCCCTCGGCGGAGGCCATTACCTCGCCGGAAACGGCTGGATCGTCGGCAAAGATATCGCATTGGGGGGACACGATGCGCCGATTGCGCAGAAAATCTCATCCCTGCCGATTTCCACTGTGGAATTCGACATCGATTCCATGGCGAAAGAGCTGATCGCCGAACTGTTTACCGACGGGCCGTGCGACAAGATCGTTCCGTGCATCGTCCGGAATCTGCTCGACAAAAAATCATAATTTTTTCATTTGCCCCTTGCATTCTGTTCGAAATGCGTTTATCTTGATGATAGAATCATTCAATCTATCTTTCCAAATTGTCAATCAAATTTAGTTTCCCTGGTGGAGAAAGGTGGCGGATCATGGGGCGAATAGCCGGAGTTCTGACCGTTTTCCTGTTGTGCGCCGCAACTCAGGCGGCGCATCTGCTGGAAAATAAGCATGTATCATTTTCATTTTCCGAGGAGTCCGGCGAATTGTTGTCAATCGGCAACAAAGCGACCGGCCGCTGGATCCGGTTCTCGCCCGACGGGCAGGGATTGTGGCAGTTGAGGCTGCTGGCCGGGACCAAAGATATTTCGACGGTCAACGGTTCCGTGCGCCCCGTCTTTACGCTCCGCAAGACGGAGGGCGGGCAGACGGCGACGCTGAAATGGAACACGTCGCACCGCGCCAACCGTCTTGCCGTCGAAGTTGATGTGATTTTGCCGGACGATTCCGCCATCGCCGACCTTTCGGCGGCGGTCAGGGTCGACGGCAACCCCGCCGATTGGGTCGAGAGCCTGGTCTGCCCGCGTTTGAGCGGAATCCGGTCGCTTGGCGACGACATGCTTTATTACGGATTTCAGCAGGGGGTGTTCGCCCGCGATCCGATCCATTCCCTGAAATCGACGGCGGCGATGTTTTATCCCGGCACATGGTCGATTCCGCTGGCGGTCTATGCCGGCAGCGAAAAGCTGAAGGCCAATGATCTGGTGAAGCTGGCCGGCCCCCGGGAAACCAGCGGCTTCTTCCGCGGTCCCGCCGACGACGAAACCGCGCTTTTCGTGGCGGCTCCGGACGCCGGTTATTACCACAAGGATTTCTTCATCGTTCCCGGAAAAGACTCTTTCTCTATGATTGCGGAGAATATGCCCTCCTACAAAAGCTGGCCCCGGGATCCCGCCGAATGCGATAAAACGTTCTCATACTCCACCCCATACACCTATAAGCTGGGGACCTATGACGGCGGCATCGGCCGCGGGGCGGAACTGTTCCGGGAGTTCGTGAAGGATATGCCGCACACAGCGCAGGGCAAGGTTCGCGACGCCGAAGGACGCGCCAACGGAATCAGCCCCCGGCTGCTCGAAAACGTCTATTGGGGGAAATATTACCACGGCGCCAACAAGGTGGTGCCGGAAATCCTGGACGCCGCCAATTTCCTTCAGGTCCCCTGCGGGCTCCACTGGTACCGTTATAATGTCAACATGATCGACGACAACAACCTCGACTATCTGCCGACGCTGTCGT
>JAVBSA010000190.1:0-2550 GCA_031556915.1 Victivallis sp. | reverse complement strand
GGACGTGCCGGAATGCGCTGAAATTCTGAAAACGCTGCTCGAAGTCGGCTTCCTCTCCAAAGAAAACCGTCAGGGCCTCGTCATCGAAATGACCCCCTTCCCCGGAAAAAGCGTCGATTTCACCGTCGCCGATAACTTCGGGCGATTGGAGAAGGCGTGGGCGATGGTTTCCGAGCGTTGACAATTGCTCTTTCCGTGCTATTGTATGGGAAACCCAGGGAGTCCGGTAACACATGCAAGTCATCTCATTCGGTGAAGTTCTTTTCGACGTCTTCGAAGACGGTGCGCGTCTCGGCGGCGCTCCGCTCAATCTTGCGGTCCACCTGCGCCGTCTCGGCGCGGAAGTGGAGCTGATTTCGGCGGTGGGGCGCGATTCCCTCGGGGAACGCGCGCTCCGCGAAATCCGGGAGCAGAATCTGAGCTGCAATTCGATCGCGCAAGTGGAGCAGCCCACGGGAACGGTCGATGTGAAGCTCGACGCCCACAAGGTGCCGAGCTATCACTTTGCATTGGATACCGCCTACGACCACATCCCGAAACCGGAAACCCTTCCGGAAGCGGTCGATCTGTTCTGTTTCGGCACGCTCGCCCAGCGCAACGAGATTTCGCGCCATACGCTCCGGATGCTGCTGGCGCGAAACAAGGCGCGGATTTTCTACGACGTCAACCTGCGGCAAAACTTCCACAGCAAGGAAATTTTGGCGGATTCGCTGGAAGCGGCGCAGATGGCGAAGATCAACGAAGAGGAATTCCCCTATCTCGTGAAACTCTTCGGTCTCGAAAACTCCCTGGAAGCCCTGGCGAGACGGTTCAAACTCGAAACCATCATCCTGACCCTCGGAGCTGCCGGCTGCCGCATCCGGCACGGAATCAGCGAGTTCAACGCTCCGCCACAACCGGCGAAAGTTGTCAGTACGGTCGGCGCCGGAGACGCGTTCAGCGCGGCTTTTCTGTACACGCTCCTGACCGGCGGAACGCCTGAAGAAGCGGCCGAAGCGGGCAACCGCCTCGCCGCCCGGACAACGGAAATCCCCGGCGCCTTCTAATTTTCAATGAATTCCAGACTGGGTATCTGATTGCCCGCGGCGTCTTTGATGTCGAGGGCAAATCCCCAACCGCCGATATTGTTGTCGATTTTCAGGATGACGGTATTGACGCCTTTCCGCAGATTGACATCGACGGAATCCTCCTCCGGCGTCATGGCCCGTTCCGGCTTGATGGTGAACACCTGTTTGCCGTTCAACCATATTTTCAACCCGTCGTCGCTGCCGATGCAGAATTTCGCCGGCATCGCCTCATCGACCCGAAACTGGGCGAATGCATAAGCCAGCCGAAAATTGGAATCCTTGCCGTAAAGTTGACAGAAATCGACGATTCCGCGATAAGATCCGGCGCTGTTGGCGACGACTTTCCGCCATTCGACTTTTTTGCCGTTCAATCCGTCATATTGCGGTTCCATGATGCCGTTGAGGAGGTCCTTCTCCACGGGCAATACCTGTTCGAAGGCCTGGCGGCGTTCATTGTTGAACGGGCCGATGACCTTCCAATTGATCGGGGAAGCCAGATCCCTGACTTTGCCCTGGAGATATTTCAGCTCGTAGCTGTCCAGGCGGTTCAGCATCCAGCCGTAACGCTTGTTTTCCTCTGCCGCCTTAAGCTGAGAGGCAAGATCGGAAAACGCCTTCGCCAGCAGCTGTTTATCGGCGGGGATTTTCCCGCGCCCGAGCTTGCTGTCCACCGCGTCCGCAAGATTCATCAATTCCCCCTGGCGTTCAAGGCATTCGCGCACGATTTCTTCGGGGCAGGAAGAGCTTGCCGCCGTCACGGTTCCTTTGTCGAGGCTGAAAACTTGCAACGCATAGGGCAGCAGCGATATTTCCTTTGTCTCCCCGTTGACGACCGGCTCCGTCAGGCCGGTGGCAAGGTCTTTGAGTTCAGCGGCTTCCGGAGCCGAGAACCGAATATCCAGCTTGACCGGGAGCAGATTGACGACATAGAAGTTGTTTCCCGACGCCCGGATGACGGTGTTGGCGTCAAGCCCGTTCCCCGCGAGATTTTTGTAATCCCCCTCCGGGATGACGGTGAAGGCGCGGTTGAACAGCCGGCGTTCCTGTTCGAAACCGCATACCGGATTCATATCCGTCCAGTTCTGGGCGATGAAGTACGGCGTCTCGCGATAAAGCAGCCGGTTGTACATTTTGGGCAGCTTCTCATCGGGCGGGAAGCAGTAGGCTCCGTTCAAGGTGAAGGTCCAATACCATTGATCCGGCTCGATTCTCAAACTCGGCTCATAAAATTGAGGTCCGGTGACCGCCGCGGTGCGTTTCATCCCGGCGTTATACATGTCGATCACTTCCGGATCGGCGGTATAAACCTGGGAGGCGATGTAGGCCTCGATATCGTCCGCCTGGTGGCGGATGCTTTCAGGATACCTCCTGCCGAGACAGAAGACGTCATCCTTGTACATCGGCGGATAAAAGCCGGTGCTGCGCTGGAATTCCGCCATCGGAACGCCGGGAAAGGCGCCCTTGCTCACGACGCTGATGTCGA
>JAVBSA010000550.1:0-3731 GCA_031556915.1 Victivallis sp. | reverse complement strand
GATCTGCGAGCTCGGAATCGCCGCCAATCCGTTGCGCGATGATTCTTGCAAGTGAGCGAACTCGCTCGACCCGTTCGAGCTGGCTGCCCAGTTTGTTGTGATAGACGACTTTGTCCAGTTGCGGGACCCGATCCGAGAGCTTGGCGAGGTTGGCGGTGTGGCTGCGGACGATGTAATTCATTTCGATGGAAGAACATTGGGTCGATTTGAGAACCGCCGGCCTGTGTTCCGGGTCGAATTCCCGAACCCAGTTGAGATAGGAGCCGATGAAATCGACGAAAGCGTTCTCGGAGAAATCGTGCCAGGCGAGCCAGGCGGCCGGTTTTTCGAGGTATTCGCTCCCCTTGGGCGGTTGGATTTCGCCGAAGGAGCCGTATTGTGTTTTCCACGCTTCGTTGAGCTTGCCGATGTCGCCTTTGTAAACGCGTTCGAGATCGCGCTGGAATCCGGCGACGGCGAGGGGAGAGTAGTTCAGCAGGGGCTCCCACTCGTTATCGATGTTCCACATCAGGATGTTGCGTTTGGGAGTCTGGCTGACCGAGCCTTCGACGGTGGTTTTGACGCAGGCCCGGATATAGTCGCGCATCGAAGGTGCGAAGTAGTCGATCCATTGGGCTTTTTGTTCTTTGCCCTGTTCGTTGACCGGGCGGATCACCGGGCCGTGGGTTGCGGTGTTGCCGCCGTGGTACATGGTGTGCGCCGCCCATACGGCGACGAAATAGAGGCCGTTCGGCGCGTTGTTTTCCAGTTTACAGGTGCATTTGCCCTTCTCTTTGAAGCTGTAACAGCAGTGGCCTGTCTCCGAAAAATTGAATCCGAGCTGCGGCAGAAGGGTGAAGCGGTTGCCGCCTAACATGCCGAGCGGAAACAGCTTCTCCGTCGGCTTGAGCTCCGAAGAGAGTTCGAGCGAATAGGTCGCCGGACTATGGACATCTGCGGCCGGAATCGGGGCAAGCGGCAGCAGCGCCGCCAATATGGCGAGGGATTTCATCATGGGAATTACTTTCTTTCAATCATTGACAAAGAGGGAATCAGGGCAACCACCAGAACTTGCGCCAGAAACCGTCGTTGGGGGATTTATCCGCCGCTTCCGGCATGAAGGCGATATCGCCGGGGTTGGAAGGGAAGGTGAGCGGAGTCGCGTGGCCGTCGACCATGCCGAAGTTGACGGTGCCGCTGCCGCGGTGATCGCGCTGGCAGGTGTCGGAGGTGGTCTGAAAGCGCGAGAGCACCCTTTGCGTGACCACTTTAGTTCCGTCGACGCTCATCGGAACCGACTCTTCGAGAATCATGATCATCCGGGCCGGGCGTTTGACCAAACTGAGTTTTCCCTGGGGGAAAGGCATGCCGGCGACCCACGAGTGGGTGGTCTTCAGGATCATCTGGTTGAAGCTGTAGTTTGTCCTGCTGTTGTCCTCGGTCCATCCGATGGGATCGTTGGACTTTTTCAGGCCGATGCCGTTCACATTGTCGGCGTTGGAGTCACGGTCGGTGTTGCGCGGATTGGCCGCGCAGACGAAAACCTTCTGGCCGATGTTGTAGAAGCGGTACAAGTTCCACATCCAGAAGTTATCCTGCCAGTTCGACGTCGCTTTGGCCGGAACCTGGCCGCTGTAGTCGTCGGAGTAAAGGATTACCCCCTGGGTCAGTTGCCTGACATTGCCCAGGCAGTTGCTTTTCTGGGCATTGATGCGGGCTTTGGAGAGGGCCGGCAGCAGCATCGCGGCCAGGATTGCGATGATCGCAATCACGACCAGGAGCTCGATCAGGGTGAAATGACTTTTTTTCATCTTTTTGTCTCCGTTCGTTTTAGAATTTTGCTCCGGTTATCCAAATGGGTTCACCTGATACTTCGAGGGTGGCGCGGCCGTCCGTCACAGGAATTTCACGCACCTGGCCGATCGCGTTGACGACGCGAATTGCGGGTGCATCGCTGGCCGGCTGTATGACGGCGTGTTTCTGCCAGAAGGGGATCCACGGTTCCCGGCTGCCGAAATCCGGCTTTTCCTGATTCAGGACGTAACCTTCGGTACGATCCCGGACGAGCGCAGTCTGCGATCCGTCCGGCATCTTGAACACATAGCCCCGGGTGTGCTCCCCGGTCTTGAATTCTTTCTCGAACCGGGCTCCTTCGAGCATCCGCGCCGTGGTCTGATAGGCGAGCGCCATCGGTTTCAGGCTGTTGTCGCGGTTGACCATGCCGAAGGAGTATTCGCGATCTTTGGAATTGACGCCGCCGATGTCGTGCCAGACCGAATCGTTGAGCTGATAGTAGTAGGCGATCTTGACGCCGCGGGCCATGGCGACGGCATAGGAGAGCGGAATATTCTCCGTCGCATTGCGTAAACTGTCGTCCCAGAAGGTGTTGACTTGACTCGGCGTATAAATTTCTGTCAGATAGAGCGGTTTGCCGCCGTATTGCGCGATGACCTTCTCAAGGACCTGGAGGCTGCTGAGATAGTACCAGCCGTCGCCCGCGTCGGGGTAGTCGGGCGTCGTGTTGCCGCGGCCGAGATGGTAGGCGATGCCGTCTAGGAGCGGCCAGCCGCCCGCTTCGGCGACCAGGTTGAGCGAGCGCACGCCGCCGAACCCGTTGGCGAATCCGATGCTCCAGAGCTGGACGCCGGGGAGCTGGGCCTTGAGCTCCCGGCGGATCAGTGTCAGGAGTTCAACGTAAGCTTTGGCCTCTTCGGCGGTGGTGATCTTGTTTTCGTTGCCGAATTCCCAGTGCGTCGCCCGGGCGGTTTTGATTTTTTCGATATGCTTGCGGATCATGGCGATCCGTTCGGTTTCGGATTTGCCGGCCCACTCTTTGGAAATGTAAGCGGTATGATAGCCTGCGTCCATGCCGTATCGGGCGATCCGGTCGGCGTCTTCGTGCCGCAGATGGGCCACGCCGAGGCGGCGCAGCAGTTCAAGCGCGTTCCCCCGGTCGGGAACGGGGAAGTAGGCGGCCATGCCGAAGATGCTGTCGGGGTTGGTTTTGAAGGTGTGATCCTCCATCGCCGAAACGGTGGTGCGCAGAAAGGTCTCTTTTCCGTCCACGGTTCCGGTGATTTCGACGAACCAGATGTCGGGCCGGGTTGTTCGGGGGAGGCGGAAGTGATCCGTGTTTTTGCCCAGCGGGTCGAGTTTGTAACTTTTCTTCGCTTCCAGCACCCTGGTTCCGTCGAAAGCGGTCGCCGTTACGGTGACCGCCGCCGTCACTTCCCGTTCGGTCGGGTTGCCGACGTTGAGTTCGAGTTCCGGAGTTTCGCCGATCCCGTAGAGGTTGAAAGGTTTCCCGCTGCCGGCGGCGAGAGACAGCACTTGCCGGTTGAAGACCGCCGCCGTCATCGGGGCGTCGTATGCGTTCGGCAGGATCATGAATTCCACATGGGCGCGCCGGATGGCCGGATTTTTTTCGTCTTTGACAAAAACGATATGCTGCTGGTAATCATATCCCCAGTTGGTGTTGCCTGTGACCAACTCCCATACGGTAAAGGATTTGGATGGGAACGGGCGCATGACCGCCCCTTTTTCCTCATACGGAACTCCGCCATGGGCGTGACGGGTCCAGATGCCGGATTTCCGGAGCGGTTGAAGTTTTCCGCCCTGGATGAACCGTTCCATGATCGTTCCGTTGGTGGAGATCGTTTCGGGGATGTCGAGCGTATAGTCGAGCGTCAGGATATTGCCTTGCGCCTTGAGGTCGTAATATCCTTTGCAGGCGTTGGTTGCGTCGTTTGAGA
>JAVBSA010000083.1:0-4480 GCA_031556915.1 Victivallis sp. | reverse complement strand
ACGACATGGTGCCGGGGAACGGATTTTTCGACCTCTCCACCGGGGCGTCGCTCTCCGGGCACGTCACCAAATGGAACATCCTCTATGCCGACGGCCATGCGGCCACGGTGACTCATGTCCAGAGTTTCCCGATCGAACTGCCGGCGGAACGGACCGACTGGCCGCTTTATATGAAACCCCGGTTCGGCTGGCCCTGGAACTGACAACGAAAAGAACAGAAACAGTATGAAACAAGCAATCACTCTCCTCCTCATCCTCCTCAGTTGCGCATGTTTTCCGGCAGGCACGGAAATAAGCTGGGACTTCGCCGATTCCGCAACCGGCCGTTCCGGGGAAGCCCGATTCGCTCCCGAAGGAGCCGCCGCCCTGAAAGAGGGGGCGCTCGACATCACCGGTTCGCCGGTCCGTTACCGGGACATTCCGTTCCCGGCGGAAGCGGGGATGCTCCGAATCCGTTTCGCCCCGCTTTCTGTACCGGCAAAAGGCACAGAATCCTGCCTTCTCGACGCCATGCAGGGCGGCAACGGGCTCCGGCTCTGGCTCGGGCGCGACGGCAACTTCGCCTGCGATATCCGCGAAGGCTGGCAGAACCGCTTCTGGTGGACCATGCCCGAACCCAAAGTGAAAAGCGGCGGGTGGAACGAATTCACACTCCGGTGGTCGGCGGAAACCTTGTCCATTTCGCTGGATGGCCGCGTCATCTTCGAAAAGAAACAGCCCAACTTGCCCTCAAAATGGGGAAATTCCCTGACACTCGGAGCGTTTGCGGACGGGAAAGCCCCCTGGCCGGTTCGAATTTCCTCTCTCGTCATCTCCGGCCGGGCGGAAAATCCGGTGGAGAAACAGGCGGCCGCCGGAACGTTCGTCCGCCCCTCCTCCCGCCGGGTCGCTCCGGTCTTCGGGGTGAACATTCACACCCGCAACTCCCCCCGGGAACTGCCGGTGATCGACAGGAGCGGCGTCCGGCGCGTCCGGTTTCATTTTTCCTGGAACGAGGCGGAAAAAGAGAAGGGAGTCCTGCAACTGCCGCAGAGCGCCTTTGCGTTTCTGCGTTCGCTCGATGAACACAAGCTCGAAGCGCTGATGATTCTCGCCTACGGCAACAAACATTACAATGCGCCCGGCACGCCGAACGGTTTCGATGAACTCATCGGCCAGAACACGGCTTTCCACGAAGGCTTCGCCCGTTACGCCCGTTATATGGCCGAAACGTTCGGCTCCTCCGGCAGCGGCCAGATCCGGGAATGGGAAATCTGGAATGAAGAGAACGGCGCCGCGCCGGAAGAATACATGGCCGTTCTCCGCGCCGGAGCCGAGGCGGTCCGCCGGGCCGATCCCAAGGCGAAGATCATTTTCGGCGGAATCTCACGCATGGATCACGCCTTCCTGAAACGCTGCTTCGAACTCGGCGCGGGCAATCTCGTCGACGCTGTCGCGTTGCACCCCTACCGCGAAGAGGTTCCGCCGGAATTCCCCTACCAGAGCATGCGCCGGTTCAACGGCAAAACCGCCAATTACGCCGAAGAACTGCTGAAAATGCGCGAGACGGTGGACCGCCTTTCCCCCGCCGGCAAAAACATTCCGCTGTGGATCACCGAATTCGGCTACTGGACCGTCGACAGCCAGCCTTCGCTCAACCCCGCCAACAGCGTCTCCCACGATACCCAGGCCCAGTACATGCTGCGTTCCATGCTCCAGAACCTCGCGCTCGGCGTGGACAACTACTATATTTACCGGGCGGTGGACAGCGCCTTCTTCGGCCTGACCTACGGCCCCGGCTACCTGCCGCGCCCCGGCTATTTCGCATTGCAGCACCTGAACGGGAAGTTCCCGCCGGGCAGCGAATTCGACGTGCTCGACGCAGAAATCAAAGTCACCGCCGACGACAAAAACCAAACTCTCCTCAAAACGCTTTACGGAACGTTCGATCCCCACGCCTATCTGTTCCGCAAACCGGACAACACCCTTTATCTCGTTCTCTGGAACGGGGGAAAAGCCGCCGACCGCCAGGTCGAGCTGCCGGTGTGCGACATGGAGCTGCCGTTGAAACTAACTCCGGGCAAAGCCGGGGTCTACGATCTTTTTCTCGGTTCCGACCGCGCCTGGTACACCTCGGATTTGGTTCAGGCAAACGTCGAGACGGAAAACGGCCGAAGCCGCATCCGGCGCGTGAAATTCTGCGACACCCCGGTCCTTCTGGAGTTGAAAGAACAGTGAACGCCGCCGATGAATTCTACGACGCCGCGCTCCGCATCGCCGACGGCAAAATCGACCGGACGGGCCCGGCGGGGCCGGTTCTGCGCCCCCGTCTCGGCACCGGGGGAAATTTCAGCGATCTCTTTTTATGGGACACGGTTTTCTGTATTTTCTGGGCCAAATACCACCCGGAACGGTATCCGCTGGAGAATTCGCTCGACAACTTTTACCGCCTGGCCGATTCCGACGGTTTCATCAGCCGCCAATACCTGCCCACCGGCGAATCGAAGTGGTCGAAGGAACACCCCATCTCCTTCGCCCCGCCGCTCCTGGCCTGGGCCGAATTGGAGTTGAACGACGCCGGGCTTTTCCCGGGACGGCTGGAACGCGCTTACCCGGCGTTGCGGAAACACCACGCCTTCTGCCGCGAACACTACCGCCAGCCCTGCGGAATGTATTTCAGCGACCCTTACGGCTGCGGGCTCGACAACCTGCCGCGCTGGCCGCGTCCCGGAATCGATCCGGCCGGGGGGATTCCCTTGCTGGCGGCGCATATCCATTCCGCCTTCCGCGAGCGGACCGGCAAGGCGCTGCTGCCCGATCCGCGCTTCCGCTGGAACCGGCAGGCGAACTGGATCGACACCTCCGCCCAGATGGCCTTCAACGCGCTGAACCTCGCCCGGATCGCCAAGCGGATCGGCCGCCCGGCGCCGGAAATCGAAGCATACCGGCGGGAACACGCCGCCCTCGCCGAAGCGATCAACCGGATCGCCTGGAGTGAGGAGGACGCTTTTTATTTCGATACACTGCAAGACGGCACCATGATCCGCCGTTTTTTCGCGACTTCTTATTGGACGCTGCCGGCGGAAGTTGTGCCGCAGGAGCGGCTTGACCGCTATCTCGCCCATCTCGCCGATCCGGCGAAGTTCGCCCGCCCGCTCCCGGTGCCGACGCTGGCGGCGGATGATCCCGATTACGATCCGGAGCAAGGGTACTCCGCCGGACCGGTCTGGGTTTTCATGGATTACATGATTCTGCGCGGCCTGCGGAGCTGCGGCCGGGAGGAACTGGCGCGGTCCATCGCCCGAAAGCTGTTCGCGGGCACGCTCCGTCTGTTTCAGACAACGGGAACGATCTGGGAAAATTATTCGCCGGAGGCTACCGGCGTTCCCAGCAAGGGAGAGCCCGATTTCTGCGGTTGGTCGGCGCTGGCCCCCATTGCGATCCGACGCGAATTCTATGACTGCGGCGAATAGAAGATGCCGCGTTCTTCGCTCGCCGCTTTCAGCATATTGCGCTCGAGCAATGCTTGCACGCGCGGGAACACCTTTTCTTCGGGCATCCCGAGCGTGAGCGCGAGATCGGCCAGGGTGGAGGGCCTGCGGTTGACAAGGCTTAAAATCCGCTCCTCCAGCTCCGCCGGCGTCAGCGGCATTCGGCCGGTGTGTTCGGTCGTATAACGGAATTTACCCACCGCCTGTACCGGAACGAACGGTTCCAATGCCGCGATGAAATCCCGCACCGTCGCTTCGTCGGCGGGGTGAATCCAATCGACCACCCCGGGCCGGTCCAGCGTATTGAGTTGAACGAGATCCACATGCATCGGCCGGATCAATCCGGCAAACCGTTCGATCGACTCCGGGAAATCGTTCACGCCGGGCACGATGAAGAGTTCCAGAAACACTTCGCTCTCCGTCTCGTTGCAGAACTTCGTCAGATCAGCGATGATCCGGTCGAAATCCAACCCCGGCGCGGGGCGGTTGACCACCCGGAACTCCTCCGCACAGGAGGCGTCGAGCGAGGGCACCACCCGGTCCACCCGGGCGATTGCGCTACGCACCCCGGGGTCGCCGAGCGAACAGCCGTTGGTGAGCAGACAAAGTTTGTATTCGGGATAGTTGTCTTTGAGAAATGAGACCACCCGGCCGATTCCGGAGTTGAGCGTCGGCTCCCCCGAACCCGAAAAGGTGATGAAATCCAGTTTCGGCCGTTCACGCAGCACCGATTCCAGCTCGGCGATCACCGCGTCGACGGGAACGTATTCTTTGCGTTCCACGGTGAGCTCGGTGGTCGCCCGCGCCTCGCAGTAAACGCAGTCGAGCGAACAGATTTTGGGGCGCACCAGGTCGACTCCCAGCGAAATTCCCAGCCGCCGCGAGGCGACCGGGCCGACTACATATTGTCTTACCCTGTGAAAACCTTTTTTTGACCACGAACTACACGACACCCACGACAGGAAAACGGTGAATTATTTTGTATTTTTTTCGTGTATTTCGTGTATTTC
>JAVBSA010000147.1:0-4713 GCA_031556915.1 Victivallis sp. | reverse complement strand
TCCATCCGAAGGATTCCGGGCTTTCACGGACAACGGGTTGGCCATCGATTTCAAGCGTCTCGCACCCGACGGGAAAATCGTCTTCCTGAAAACAAAAATCGAAAGCCCCCGCGAACAAAAAGTGCGGATCGCATTGAATGTGGATTATTACGCCGTTCTCTTTCTGAACGGCCAGATCATCCACCGGATCGTCTCGCATCACGGCTCCCCCACGACGGACTGCACGGTGGAACTTCCGCTTCAGGCAGGCCCCAATGAGCTGGTGTTCAAAATACTTTCCGGCAGCAGGGGATTCTCTTTTGCCATGAAAGTCCCGGACCGGAACTCTTGTAATTTCCTGCAACCCAACAATAGGTAGATCATGATGAACGTCTTTGAAGACCCCGCCCTGAAACTGGAACATTACGGCAGGATCCGCAAACGCAAGAGCGCGGAAATCGCCTCCTCCCCGCTCTCCGTCGGTTTCGAGTGCCTCGACCGGGATCTGTTCAAGCCGGAGCTCTGTTATGACCGCATGGCCGACGCCGGGGTCAAATGGGCCCGCTGCCAGACCGGTTGGGTGAAGTGCGAAAAAACGCGCGGCGTCTACGACTTCGCCTGGCTGGACGAGGTGGTGGATGAACTTTTGAAACGCTCCATTCAACCCTGGTTCAACCTCGGATTCGGCAATCCGCTCTACATGCCCGGCGTTCCCGTGGCGGCGGTGGGGTGCGTCCCGACCGAGTTCGGCGAGGAATGCCTGGTTGCGTGGAAGAATTTCGTCCGTGCGCTGGTCGTTCACTTCGAAGGCCGGGTAACCCATTATGAAATCTGGAATGAGCCGGACATCAACCAATTCTGGTATCCCTCCAAAGCCTCCGGCGGCAATTACGCCGGCCTGGTGGCGGCGACGGCTCCCGTCATCCGCGCGGCCTCTCCCGGAGCGCTGACGATGGGGTGCTCCTCGGGCGGCGGCTTTACGGAACCCTTCAACACCGGTTACATTCTGCCCTTCCTTCAGGAGGCGCTGGAGAACGGGATCGGCGACCACCTCGACATCTGGTCGCTTCACCCCTATCAGCCGATTCCGGAGATCTTCTACGAGGACAATCTCCGCGCCATCCGGCGTTTGTTCCGCCGTTACGCGCCCCATATCCGGCTGTGGCAGGGGGAATGCGGCTACCCTTCCCAGACCTACAACCATCACGATGACTGGATGAAGATCTACAACGCGAACGAGAACACCCAGGCGAAATTCCTGATCCGCCGCTTCTTCCTGGACGCCGCGGCGGGGATGGGACTCATCTCCTATTTCCACATCGCCGACCTGATGGAAAAGCCTTACCGGCAGGCGGATGGCAAAGCGCGTCACCCGGTGATGCTGGGTTTGCTGCACGGGTTGAAATACACCCCGAAACGCTCCTTCACCGCCTTTCAGTCTATGGCGGCGCTGTTCGACGCCGACACTTGCGCCGAGGATCTTTTCCTCCACGTGGAAATCGGCAACTACAATCAGCGCCAGCAGGGGGTCATCCCCGCATTGGCGTTGAAGACCAGCCGTTTCCTCCGCCGCGGATACCCGATGTACGCCTGGTATTATCCGGAGGATTTACAGCGCGAATGGACTCCGCTCACCAATATCACCATCTGTGCGATCCCGGATGCACCGGAGAAAATCACCTCGCCGGTTCTCTTCGACCCGCTGACCGGCGACCTCTACCGTGTGACCGATTGGAGCAGCGCCGACGGCAAACTCCTGTTCCGCGGCCTGCCGCTGACCGATTACCCGCTTCTGCTGACCGATGAAAAAGCTTTGGAGAAAGAATGATGTTTGAACAGATCGAATCGCACTTTGAAGCTCCGGCAACCGTGCCGGCGCAGGTCGTGCAATATCCGAATATCCGGCAAATCTTTTTTGACAGCGTCCCTTACCGGGGCAAACCGACGCGCGTTTTCGCCTGTTACGGTTTGCCGGAGGGGGCCTCGCCCGAGAGTCAGGCACCCGGCGTAGTCCTGATTCACGGCGGCGGCGCGACCGCGCTCCCCGACTGGGTGGAGCTGTGGAACCGGCGCGGATACGCCGCCATTTCCATGGACGTCTGCGGCGCCCAGCCCGGCTGGAGCCCCTGCGCCTACAGCAGCCCCAATTGGCCGCGCCGCAATGACAGCGGCCCCCACGGCTGGGGCCGGGTGGAGGCGGCGGAAGAACCGCCCGAAGATCAGTGGGTCTACCACGCGGTCGCGGCGGCGGTGAAGGGGCATTCGTTTCTCAGGAGCTGCCCCGGCGTCGACCCCGGAAAAATCGGGGTCACCGGAATCTCGTGGGGCGGTTTTCTCACCTGCATCGCGGCCTCGGTCGATCCGCGGTTCCGTTTTTCGATCCCGGTTTACGGCTGCGGCTTCCTGGCTGACTCCCCTCTGTTGTACGAGCACCCCGAAGCGACTCCCGCACGGCAGGAGTTGTGGCGAAAGCTCTGGGATCCCGGCCGATTCCTGCCGGAGAACCGGACGCCCACTCTTTATTTCACCGGCAGCAACGACTTCGCGTTCCCGCTTTCCGCCCTCGGCAAATCGTTCGAGGCGACGGGAACCGGGGAGAAGTATCTCGCTATCCGGCGCGAATACCCGCACAATCACACCGAGTGCTGGCAGGAGCCGACGATTTTCGCCTTTGCGGAGTCCATTCTGAAAGGCAAAGCATTCCCGCGTCCTTCGGCACCGGAGCTTTCCGGGCAAACGATATCGGCGAAGCTCCCCTGCCCCGGCCTGCGGGCCGAGCTATTGTTCACCCGCGCCGAAGGGTACGAACAGGATCGCCGCTGGAACGCCATACCGGCCGGGTTTGACGGCAAAAGAGCCGAAGCGCTCCTGCCGAAATCCACCGTGGAAGCGTTCTTCAACTTCTATGACAACGAAGGCTGCGTTTTCAGCTCTCCGCTTCTGAAGCTCTAAGGGAGTCGGAAAATTCTAAAGTACCGATTTTCGAAGGCTTATCGAGTGATTTTCGTCGAAGCCGTGAGGAGCGTATCGAGATACGTGACGAGCGGCTTTGGCGAAAAGCGCCGAGAAGACTCGAAAATGGTATTTTAGCATTTTATGACTCCCTAAACCACGATCCAGTCTACATCGGGGTCCTGCAAGGCCGACAGCAGCATCCTGAGCTTTTCGTTGGAGATCGGCTTCATCAGGATCCCGGAGAAAACGCCGGGAGTAAAATTCAGCTTTGCTTCAGTATCGGCGGTTACGGCTATCACCCGCAGGCGGCTGAACTTCGGAATGTTCCGGATCCGTTCCGCCAATTCCAGGCCGTTCATCTCCGGCATCCACATGTCGGTCAGAACCAGGTCGAAAGCCGGTTCCGTCTCCAGAAGATCCAGCGCCTCTTTGCCGGAAACGGCCGATACGCTCCGGATCCCGTTCCGCCCCAGAAGCGCCGCCAGCACTTTCAGGTTCATCGGCACGTCGTCGACAATCAGGATGCGTTTGCCGGAGAGATCCACGGCCTCTTCGACCGGCCGGGCAACCGGCGCGGCGACCGATTTCGCACGCGGCACATTGTCCAGCTCGATGATGAAATTACTGCCTTTCCCCTCTTCGCTCTCGAGGCGAATCCGGCCGTTCATGCGGCCGATCAGGCGGCTGGCGATCGTCAACCCCAGGCCGCTGCCTTTATAAGTGTGGGTATCGCGTACCGCATCCTGCTGGCTGAAGGGCTCGAATATCTTCTTGTGGGCCTCGGGCTTGATTCCGATGCCGGTATCCCGTATGCTGATGGCGAGATTGCTCTGCTCGCGATCGTAACTCACCGTTACGGTAATGCCGCCGACAGCCGTGAATTTGACGGCGTTGCCGATGATATTCAGCAGGATCTGCCGCAGGCGCATATTATCGAGCTCGAGCATGGGCAAACAGGCCGGGCAGTTGAGCTCAAAATAGAGCCCCTGCTGGCGCGCCTTGTAGGAGAACACGGTTTTCATCTCCTCCAGCAGCAGCCCGAGATCGGTGGGCTGGGGAACCAGCTCCATCTGATCGGCCTCGAGCTTGGAGAGGTCGAGAATATCGTTGATCAGGTAAAGCAGTGAGTTGCCGGCCAGGTTGATCGCATTGAGATAGTCCGTCCGCTCCGCCTCCGCCAGGCTGGTGCCCTGCAGCAGCTCGCTGAACCCGATGACGGCGTTCAGCGGCGTCCGCAATTCGTGGCTCATGGTGGCCAGGAAGTTGCTCTTGGCGCGGTTGGCCGCCTCCGCCTCCTTCAACGCGACTTCCAACCGGCGCTGTCCCAGCCGCAGATCGGTGACGTCCGTAATCGCCTCGACCACATTGACCACTTCGCCGTTCCGGTCGAAGACCGGGAGGGCTTTCACCTGGCATTCGCGGTCGCCGACGGTGATATCCAATGCGACGAGCGCCTGACTCTTCACCACTTCCACCACGGTACAGAAATCCGGCCCGCCCGGAACACCGCACATGGTTTCGTAGCACGGTTTGCTCATCATCTCCTCCAGCGAGCACTTGAACATCTCCAACGCCGCCTGGTTGCAATTCAATATGTTCCGGTTGCGGTCGTACAGAATCACCGAAATCGGCATGGTGGAGAGGATCATGCGATTCTGCTGGGTCATATTCTGGAGTTTGCTGATCAAGTCCTGTCTCTCGTTGGCCAGGGCGACGCTTTCGGTCACATCCTGCAAGGCGCCGACATACTGGCTGGAATCGTATTCGTTTTTGGTCACC
>JAVBSA010000671.1:0-3055 GCA_031556915.1 Victivallis sp. | reverse complement strand
CTGCGGAAAGTAAATTCGAACGATTGCCGTTCCGGTGAAAGCCAATAACAGCCGCCCTTGTTGCCGTCTCCCCAGAACATCCGCTTTCTCAGTGGAGTTCCGTCTTTCAGGATCGTGGGTACTCCCCCGTTATCGGCGACTTTGAACTCGGCCGCTCCGGCGCTGCCGATGACGAGAAAGGCGGCCAAAGTTGCGGCCGGGAGCCTTCTTGCCAGAAATGTTTCCAACGAATTGTGTTTCATATTGTCCTGGGGGTGACAGATCGGGTTCTGTCTATAATTATAGTTGAAAAGGAGGGGGCTGACAATAGAAAACAACGTATTATTCGAGACATTAATGTTGGTTTTCGGACATGTCCCGGCGGCTCGCCTGCCGGTAGTCGAGCGGTACGCAGTTGGAGTGCTTCCGGAAAAAGGCCGAAAACTGTTCCGGCCGGTGGAATCCGAGTGTTTCGGAGATGGCCGAGATTGAGAGGTTGCTGTTGACCAGGAGGTCGCGGGCCCGGAGAAAACGCATCTTCGACTGGTATTCCTTGATGGTCATCCCGGTTTCTGGCTGAAAAATGCGGTTGAGGTGGCGCGTGCTGAGCCCGAACCGCCTGGAAAGCTGTCTCACGGGATCGGGATTGTTGATCATCGCGACCATCAGCCGTTTGATGGCGAGGACCCGGTCTTTCCGGAAGCTCTCCTCCCAGAATTCATCTTCCGTGGGGCCCGATTCGAAGATTTCGGCGAAATTGCGTTGAAAGAACAGCAGCAGGAACGCGGGCAGAAGATGGGTGATCATGGCGACGGAGCCGGGCGCGTCGGACAACCCCTGCCGCCGGATCTCCCGGAGCAGCGCGCTCAAACCCGGTTCGGCGGCGGACTGATAGCCGCACGCCGCCGCCAGGCGCGCCAGCTGGGGATTCACCTTGGCCGCTCCGGGGCCGTCGATGGTGAAGTTGATGTTCAAACTGACGTTTTCCTTCTCCGCGCCGAACAGACGGTGATGCAGCGTCGCCGGGGGGATAAAGAGCGTTCTGCCGTTTCCTTCCGCGCAGAGAATCCGGTTGCCGTCGCAGAAGGTCTCCATGCTCCCCGTCTGCATCAGCGCCAGTTCATAATGGGGGTGCTCGTGTTCAATGATCGCGTCGCCGGCCCGGCGCAGAGAGTAGTGGCAATCCAGCAGATGGATGCTGAAATCTCCGAACCGCAGCGGTGCAAGCGGCTGCTGGATCACACGGCAAAGCGTCTTGTTGAATTTCATCCTGATTCCCCCCGGTGGCAATGAATATATTTCGCTGGAACGCGTTTTCAAGAGAAAATGTCGCTTTTTAACTGGTATTGTCCATTTTTTGCATCCAAAAGGAATTGTTTCCGGACCGGTTCCGGGGAAAATTATAGATAGTTTCTCATGCCAACCAAAGGAACCGAGTACCATGAATTCGAAGTTGATCGCAGACGAACGCATCCTGCTGGAATCTCCCGACCCGGAAAAAATCTATTGCTACAGCCCGGCCCTCTGTCACGGGTTCGACGGCCGTTTCATCGCCTCCTTCGACTTCGGCGGGCCGGGAACGGGCGCTCTGGAGGGCCCGCGCTCCGACCGCGGCGATTACGCCGCCGGCAACCAGCTGCGTGTCCTCACAAGCGACGACCGGGGCGAAAACTGGACGGAACGCGCCCGGCTGCCCATGCTTCACGCACTCCTTTTCAAAGCGGGCAAAGCGCTCTATGTGCTCGGCCAGAGCGGCAGGCTGCTGATCAGCCGCAGTCTCGACAACGGCGAAAGCTGGTCCGGCTGTTTCGTTCTCAACGACGAATTCAACTGGCACCAGAACGCCTGCCGGGTGGATGTCTGGAACGGCCGGGTGACGCTGGTTTACGATCACCGGCTGCCGCAGCCGGGGTGGCCGAACGTCGCGCCGGTCCTGTTCACCGCAGACGAAAACGCCGACCTTTGCCGCCGGGAGAGCTGGGAGACCTCGGAGGAATTCGATCCGACCGAAAGCCTCGCCGGAATGAAAAATATCGGTTTCCCGTTTCAGCCCGCCGACAATCCCGGAATTCTCGAGGCGAACGTGTTCCGGATTCACGATCCGCTGCATCAGTTCTACGATCCTTCGGGAGAAAGCGTGACGATCCTCTGCCGCGCCCATACCGGGATGAGCAATTACGCCGCCTTGCTGCGCGGCATCGTCCGCCCCGGCGAAGTCCGGCTGGAAAAACAGCTTACGCCGGGAAAGGGCGAGTTGTTCCTTCTCCCCCTGCCGGGCGGGCAGATGAAGTTCTTCCTCGACTATGATCCGGTCTCGAAGCTCTACTGGATGGTGGCCTCGCAAACGACCGACAGCTACCGCAAAATCGAGTATTTGCAGCCCGGCCGCATGGCCTCCGCCTACAATCAGCGCTGCCGGCTGATGCTGCAGTTTTCGAGCAACGGGCTCGACTGGTGCTTCGCCGGCCTCGTGGCGAAAGGGGAGGAAGAACGCTGTGCGCGCCACTATGCGTCATTCCTCTTCGACGGAGACGACATCCTGATTCTCAGCCGTTCCGGCGACCGGCGCGCCCGGGGTTCGCACGACGGCAATCTGCTGACGCTCCACCGCGTCCGCAATTTCCGCGACCTGGTCTACTGAGACGTTTCCTGCCGGACTTTTTTGGTTTATTTTGGAATTTCCTCTTGACATTTCACGTGCAATGTGTCATAATATAGACAACATTTCACGTGAAATATGCCGGGAGGAACTATGCTTACTGTGGAAAACGGCGGCGCGAAGCCGCGAATGACGGTTGCCCATGTGGCCGCCAGGGCGGGAGTTTCCCGGGCGGCGGTTTACGCGGTGCTCAACCGCGATAAAAAGATGAATATCGGCGTGAGCGAGAGCACCTGCCGCAAGGTGCTCGACGCCATCGACGAGCTGGGGTATATTCCGAATGAGACGGCGCGGACGCTGGTCTCCAATCGCAGCCGGATCGTGGGGCTGATCCTGCCCAACTCCGAAACGGAATTCGCTTTGCGTCTGAGCGATTGCCTGGCGAAACGGTTCGCCAGGAACGGGGTGATGGTGATT
>JAVBSA010000130.1:0-4332 GCA_031556915.1 Victivallis sp. | reverse complement strand
CACACCAATGCGTCGGACGGGCAGGAATGTCCGGAATACGTGGCGGCGCGTTATCGCGAGGAGGGGTTCGATTTTCTTGCGCTCACCGATCATCACAAGTATGCCCCCTCCCTTCAGGCGCGCGATTACTGGAAACAATACCAAACCGGAATCAAGCTTTATCCCGGCGAAGAGGTGCATCCACCGGATTGTCCGGTGCATATGGTCAATTTCGGCGGCAGTTTCAGCGTCAATGAGATCTTCCGCCAAGAGGAAAAGCAGTTCCGGAGCAAGGTGGAAAAGCGCATCCCCGGCCTCGGCAAAGTCACTCCCGGCGTCAGCGCGTTTGCCGTGGCGGCTACCGAATGGGTCTTCGATAAAATCCGCGAAGGCGGCGGGCTTGCGGTCTACTGTCACCCCTCCTGGGACATCCGCGGGCAGAACGTCATTTCGGGCGCGCTGGCCGATGAGGTGTTCAAGCGCCGCAAATTCGACGCGTTTGAAATGATCGGCGGGTTCTGGAAGCATCAGAGCGACTCCAATCTGTTCCAGATCGTGCGCGCCTATGAGGAGTGGGGGGCGGGGAACCGGTTCCCCGTGGTGGGGCTGAGCGATTCGCACGGCACGCACCGCGACGGGTTGTTCGGTTGGTATTATACGCTGGTGTTTGCAAGGTCGGACCGGCTCGAAGACCTGATCGACGCCATCCGCTCCGGCAATTCGGTGGCGGTGGATGCGCCGGAGGGAGAACGCATGCACTGTTACGGCGCCGGGCGCCTGGTGCGTTATGCGCAATTTCTTCAGGGCGAATATTTTCCGCGCCACAAAAGCATCTGCCGGACCGAAGGCGGAATCATGCTCGACATTCTCGGCGGCGAACCGGGCCTTGCCGGAACGCTGCCGAAGCTCGGGAGCCGTTCGGCGGCGTTCCGCGAACGCGCGTTCAAAGGATCGGCTGAATGACCTTTACCGCCTTCTTTCTCATTGTTCTCTCGGCGACTCTCCATGCTGCGTGGAATTTACTGGCCAAGAAAAACCGTTTGACGCTGTCTTTCTATCTGCTGATGAGCATGATGGCGACCCTGATGTGGCTCCATGTCCAGTTCTGGACGCCGGTGCATATGACGGAATTGCCGGTGAAATTCTGGGGATTCCTGGCATTGAGCATCGCTTCGGACTGGCTTTATTGCTGGGGCTTGATCCGGACCTACCGCAAGATGGAGATGTCGGCGGCTTACCCCGTGATGCGGGCGCTGCCGATCCTGTTGACAACGCTCCTCATCGGCTGCCTGGGGTGGGGAACGCCTCTCGGCGCGGCGGCGAAGGTCGGGATTCTCGTCGTTTTCGCCGGATGCCTCCTGATGCCGCTCCGGCGCCTCTCGGAATTGCGGGTGGGCAACTATCTCAACAGCGGGATGCTGTTCATTTTTCTAACCGCCTGCGGAACCACCGGTTACACGGTCTTCGACAGCCGGGCGCAGAGAGCCATGGCGGAAGCCGCGGCAGAGGTTTCCGGCCCCATCCTTTCCATGACCTATTATTCGACCCGTTCGATCACTTTGTCTACGAGCCTCTTGCTCGTCGTCGTCCTGACCGCGAAGCACCGGGCGACCCTGAAGGAATATTGGAGGAAGCGGGAACGGACGGCGCTTCTGGCGGGCGTCTTCGCCTCCTGTACCTACATTCTCGTGCTTCTGGCCATGAACTATGTCAGCAACGTCTCCTACGTTCAGGTTTTCCGCCAGCTGGGGTTGCCCATCGGGATGGCGGCCGGCATCTTCTTTCTCGGGGAACGCGGCGCAAAAATCAGATACGCGGGCGTGATTCTGATTCTGGCCGGATTGCTGCTGAGTATTTTAAAGTAGTTTTTCCAGGATGGCGATCATTTTTTCTGCCCGGCGGTTGATGATTCCGGTGGCGCGGTCGAGATAACGGTCGGCGGCTTTCCGATAAGCTTCGCGGTCATTTTCGTCTTTCCAATGAAAATTCAACAGGAAAACTTCTTTCGGAGTTCCGTTTTCATCCATATAATCTTCCAGGAAACAGCGGCCGGCGAGTTCGGGCAGGGAAATTTTGTCGAAGAAGAAGCGGTTGTTGCCGATCAGTTTCGCCAGAAATTCATCCCGGCCGGGTTTGTTTTGCAGGCAGAGGCCGAGTTGAATCAGGAAGCGGTCGAAGAAATCCTTCCAATCGTTGGTTCCGCGGTACAGGTTCAAGGTCAGCCGGCCTTCCGGCAGATTGGGCAGCAGAATGTAATTTCCAATCGTGTGGCAATGAGTATGGAATTTTCCCGCCCGCTCCCGCAATTCGTCATCGGGGGCGTACTTTTCCAGCCCGGCATAGAAACCGGGCTTGTCCTCGATCGGGCGCCCGAACAGGGTATGAAACGTGTTCATGGTATCGCCGCGGTACGGCTTGCCGCGTCCGATGGCGGAAGTGCTGCAACCGGGAAAACTATCCCCCCACAAAAGCAGATAAACGGCCCGGATGAGATTGGAATCATCGCAATCGAAATTCCGGCCGGGACAGCCGAAAACATCCGAATGTTCCAATTCCCGGCAATCGTAATCCTTCCATTTTGCAATTTCCCCGCCAAGTCTCTCATCGACGAATTTCCGGATCAGGTCAAGCATCTTTTCCATCCTTTCAACGTATTATGATAAAATAGTACATCGGGGGGGACATTTTGTGTCCGGCATAGCAATTTAGAGGACATAAAAAAAACGGAGGCTTATGACCGGGTTCGAATCGGCGACCTCCTGGGCCACTCGGCGCTTGCGCCGCGCCGCAGCGAAGCGAAGGCCACCACCCACAGCTCAGGAGGCGCCGGCGACTCCGTCGCCGGCAGCGAAGCGTCAAGCCTTCGCTTTTTTATGTTGGAAAATTTATTTTCCGAACATAAAAAAACGGAGGCTTGTAAGCGCCTCCGTATAATGTCGAATGGGGTGTATGACCGGGTTCGAACCGGCGACCTCCTGGGCCACAACCAGGCGCTCTAACCAACTGAGCTACAAACACCATTTGTTTGTGTTTTACTAATATAAACCGCAGAGAGGAGGAAATCAAGCTCGGAATGGGAAAAAAATGGGAATTTTGAGGGCAGGGAGTCCTGCGGGGCCGTTTCGCTCCGCGTCCGTAACTTGAGGCTTCCTCCTCCGCTCGCAAGCGAGCTATGGAGGACAAGCCGCGCCATTTGCAAACCCGCCGGGGCCGGGTGGCCCTGGACCCGGTCGGCTTCGCCTTCCTATTTTCGCAGCTTTTTGATCTGGTCGCGCAGATCGGCGGCGCGCTCGAACTCCAGCGCCTCGGCGGCGGAACGCATCTCGCCGGTCAGCTCCCCGATGAGGGATTCCAACTCCTCGGTCGACAGCCCCAGGTCCCCGATGTCGGTTGCGTCGGTGAACATGTTCCCCGCCAGCTGCGGCATCTTCGTTTTCTTCTTCACACCCGCGTCGGGAGCGACGATCTCGCCGATCGTGAAGGATTTTCCCTTCTGAATCGTTTTCGGCACGATTCCATGCTCTTTGTTGTACGCCTCCTGCTTGGCGCGGCGCTGATTGGTGAGCTCGATCAGCTGTTTCATGCTCGGCGTCACGTTATCCGCGTAAAGAATGACCCGGCCGGACCGGTTCCGCGCCGCGCGTCCCGCCGTCTGAATGAGCGAACGCTCCGAACGCAGGAATCCCTCTTTGTCCGCATCGAGGATCGCCACCACCGCCACTTCGGGCAGGTCCAGCCCCTCGCGCAGCAGGTTGATTCCGATCAGGCAGTCGAAGTCGCCTTCGCGCAGCTTGTTGAGTACGCGGACGCGTTCCAGGGCGTCGAGCCCGCTGTGAAGATAGGCGGCCTTGATTCCGAGTTCCGAGAGGTAGTCCGACAACCGTTCGGAGCTCTTCTTGGTCAGCGTGGTGATGAGCACCCGTTCTTTGCGTTCCACCGCGCTTCGCACTTCGGCGATCACGTCGTCGACCTGGCCCTCGAGCGGCCGGATTTCAATCACCGGGTCGAGCAACCCGGTCGGGCGCACCACCAGCTCCACCGGGGCGCCGGAGCGTTCCAGCTCGAAGGCGCCCGGCGTGGCCGAAACGTAGATGGTGTCGCCGGTCAGCTCTTCGAACTCCTCGAACCGGAGCGGGCGGTTCTCCAGCGCCGAGGGCAGCCGGAATCCGTAATCGACCAGCATCATCTTGCGGCTGCGGTCGGCTTTGTACATCGCCTGAAGCTGGGGGCGCGTCACGTGCGACTCGTCGATGACCGTCAGGAAATCGGTCGGGAAAAAGTCGAAAAGACAGTAGGGCCGCATCCCCGGGCGGCGGTTGGCCAGGTACATCGAATAGTTTTCGATTCCGCTGC
>JAVBSA010000559.1:0-3631 GCA_031556915.1 Victivallis sp. | reverse complement strand
TATCACCGGGAAGGCGGCAGCATTGCCTTCTCCGGCCAGGCCATTGCGCAGCAAGATCTTTCCCTGCTCCCGATTCCCGATTTCAGTCAGTTGACGGGCGGTTATTTCAATCCGGTTCCCGTCATGCCTGTTTACGGCTGCCGCGGATGCACATGGCGCCGGTGCCGCTTCTGTTCCCACAACAATTCCTTCGGGCGCTTCCGCCCGCGCCCGCCCCTTGACGTTGCGATGGAAATGCTCGAACGGAAGAATGTCAACAACTGCCGGCACTTCTATATCGTCGACCAGTACGTCGATCCTTTTTACCTCAGCGAACTCAGCGACGCCATTCTGGCGCTCAATCTCGACTGCCGCTTTCAGATCATGGCGCGGACGATTCCGGAATACACCCCCGCCCTGCTCAACAAAGCCGCGCGCGCCGGCTGCTGCTGGATCAGCTGGGGGATGGAGAGCGGCTCGCAGAAGCTCCTCGATATCATGAACAAAGGCACCCGGGTGGACACCTCTCTTGAAGTCATACAAAACGCTTCGGCCGAAGGGATTTCCAATCTGCTGATGATGATTTTCGGCGCCCCCGGCTCGGACAAAAGCTGTCTCGACGACACCTTCGCCTTTCTGAACCGCGCCTGGAATTCCATCGACGGCATGACGGCCAGCGCCTTCGTTCTGTTCGACAAAACGGATTTCAGCCGCCGCTCCGCGAAGTACGGCCTCGAGATTCTCGGCGGCAACCGGATTCTCGACCTCGAAGGCAAGCCGGTCCACGACATGAAGTTGCGTTTTCGCCGCGAATCCGAAGAAGGCCGCAGTGAATCCCCCCTGGCAAGTGCCGAAATCGACAGCTGGGAGCGCTGCAAAGCGTGGTTGCCGGAGTTGCCCTTCCACGGGCGGCTCTGCTGCGAGCATTATCTCCTGTACGCGGACCGCCGTCAAAGCGGCATCCGCCCGAATCCGCACCACACCCCGCACAGCGCCTGATCTTTTGTTTGCGTTTTGTTTGCATTTGATTTGTTTTTCATTTACCCCCTGCTTCTCTTCGGGAATTTTTGTGTCCGGGAAATTATATTGATTGGTAACGGGATCCATCCAATCAGGAAGGGAGGTTGATATGAAAAGAGCACTTGCCATCCTCGGCATTTTTCTTTGTGCGGCAAGTTCTTTGACGGCAGCATATCAGTACGGAGATTATGTCACACTGGAAGACGGCAAGCTGATTGCCGATACGTCATCGCACCTCACACTGAAATTCATTTCCGCGGAAATCACAAAATGGAGCACCCTGACCGTTCAGATCACGGACACGCAGGGAAGCAGCTCCGCAAGGGATGTCGCCATTACAGGAACCTCCCTCGACATCGGCAACGTCAACCCGGGAGATGTTATGAAGTTTTATCTCTCCGGCGCTTTGAGTCCGACATCCAGTTTCGACCACTTCTGGGGAGAAGGTTGGGATAGCAAAGCGAAAACCTACGAGAATCTGGTTTTCGGCGTCAACTATGGACCGTATGACTCTCAGTATGCAAGCTATCAATTTCAGGTGGATGGCTCGCCTATTCCTCCAAGCGGACAGCCGTTGCCCGGAGTTCTTTCCCTCCTGCTTTGCGGCGGCGGCGTACTTGGCGCATGGTATTGGAAAGCGCGAAAGGCGTAATCCGTTCCGGCAGTTTATATCGAAATCGCCCAGGGGCTGTAACAAAATAATCAGTAATTTATTTTGTTACAGCCCCTCACTCGTTTCGCCAATCCCCGAAAAAACGCGAAAAATACAACTTCCCTCTTGACATTCACCTGGACTTGTGGTATAATTTCAACAAGTTGGCCGATGGTTGGCGAAAATAAAACCGGGTGATTCATGAGAACACAATCTCCACAGACCATAACCGAAGTCCAGAAAATCTGGTACCGGGTCATGTCGTTGCTATACCGTTCCGGCAATCAGTCGGTAAAGATTCCTTCCTCGAACGAGCTGGCGCGGGAGTTCGGCATCGCCAGATCCACCGTGCGCATCGCGCTGGAAAAGCTGACCGCCGAAGGCTTTCTGATCGCCAGGCGCGGCAGCGGCACCTTCACCAATCCCCGGCGGCGGCTGAACGCCAATTGGGAGGCTCCGCTGATCGGCCTCATGATGCTCGACTGCAACCTCTTCTTTTACTCCCCCGAACTGCAGGGGGAGCTGGAGTGCTTCTTCAGCGAGTTCCGGAACACCGGTTGGAACATCCGGCTGATCACCGGCCAGATGGATACCCCGGAAGATGTGCGCGAAATCCTGTCGCACAGTTATCTGGACGGCGTCATCACCTTCGGCTGCAAAGAGTTCGTCGTTCGGACCGCCGCCCAAATGATGCCGACGGTCAATATGGGAATCCATACCCCGGGCGCCGCCAACGTCACCTCCGCCTTCTCCCGGATCCTGGCGGAACTGTTCGCCCGGACCGGGCGCGACCGGAACATCCGGGCCTGGACCAGCTACCCGGAATCCACCCGCAATGACACTCTGCTGGCGATTCGGTCACAACCCGGGGTTGCCGTCACCTATGCATCCAGGGAAGACTGCGCGGTGGACGACTGTTATTATGAGGCCGTCCGGAACGATTTCTCCGCCGGAATTCCGGATTGGATCATCCTCCACCCCTTGCACCTGCCGAAGATACGGGAAATCGCCATCGGACTGTACGGCGAAGAACGCGCGAGGCAAAGTCTCTGGGTTTTCCTCACTCTGCCGAATCCGGATCCGGAGTGGCCGGGCTATTCCGTCCGGGCAAACCGCCGCGAAGAGGTCGGGGCGGCCGTCGATATTCTGCAAAGAAAGTTGAACGGAGAAAATATCTCTCAGGATTTTACGGTGGAAGCCGCATTGGTTTCAAAACATTCCTAAAGCAGGAGACGAATCATGAAGAAAAAGAGTTCCCTATTCACGTTGATCGAGCTGCTGGTGGTTATCGCCATCATCGCCATCCTGGCCGCGATGCTGCTGCCCGCGCTGAACCAGGCGCGGGAACGCGCCAAGTCGTCCCAGTGCGTCAACAACGAAAAACAGCTCGGCGCCGCCCTCACCTTTTATCAGGATGATTACGACGGCATGGTCCTGGCGGCCAAGACGCCGACCCCCAATCACGTCCTATGGAATGCCTATATGGTCGACAGCGGCCGGATTTCCATGAAAATCCTCTCCTGCCCCACCTCGGTCATTCATTCGGGAGCTTCCGGCAACTTCCTGAAGAACAAATCATTCGACTTCACCAACAACGCCTGGTATCAAGGCGGATACGGCATGAACAACTGCCGGGCGTACGACGGGACAACCTCGATCAAATGGATCCGGAACACCCAGGTCAAGCGCCCCTCGGGCTACATTTCACTCGCCGACGCCGCCGCCAAGACCACATATATGACGGGCGCCGTCATGTACGAAAGCGCGGGGCAGGATTACTTCGCTTACCCCTGGCACCCCCACAGTTGCAATGTCCTCTGGTTCGACGGCCATGTCAGCGCCGAACGCGGCTTCAACGAGAAAGAACTCTACGCCAATTCGCTTGCGGGCGGCTGGAACGGCGGTGCCACTCCATGGTCGGCGTGGCAATATTGAGGAGGAATCACGATGAAATCCATTGCAACGGCACTCGCACTCCTG
>JAVBSA010000669.1:0-6800 GCA_031556915.1 Victivallis sp. | reverse complement strand
GCGACGAATTCATGCTGCTGAATGCGCTGGTGGCGCATGGGAGCCGGGCTCGGATTCACCCGGAAATCTTTCAAACGGTTTTTGAAGCGTGGCAACGGCATCGGCCGCTGCAAATCCGCTACCGGCGGGTCGGCGACGGGCATATTCTGGATATGACGGTCGAACCGCATGTCCTGACGCTCTTCGACAATGTCTGGTATCTCAAGGCGCGGCTGTTGCGCACGGGGGAATTCAGCAACGATAAGCGTCCGTTTCTGGTGCTGGCGTTGCACCGGCTTCAGGGGGCATTGCCCCTGCCGGGCGCATTCGAACCGGACCGCGGAATCATCGAAGAGGTCAACGCCGGGCGTCTCTACGACCTGCCGCTGCTGCCGGAGGTGAAGCTGCTGGTCAAGGGCGGCGCCGCCAATTACGGCATGGAATATCTGCCCGTCGCCTCTACGGTGAAGCACGAAGACGGCTCGCTGACCCTGACCTTGCACGGCATCGAGGAATTCCGGGTCGTCAACTACGTCCTGACCTCCGGCGGCGAAGCCGTCATCCTCGCCCCCGAAGAGTTGAAACAGAAAGCCATCGACATGGCAAACGCTTTTATCAGGAATCAAAGCGCGACATAAAAAGTCCGGTATCCTGATATAGATTTACAGAAAAGCAACAGGAGCAATATGAAAAAAGGCGGATTCGATTTCAATATTTTCAAGGCTGTTTTTTCCGGACACCGCTCTTTCAAAGAGGAGTTCTCGTCGCAAGTGCTGGCTTTTTTGCTCTCGCCGCACATGCGGCACGGCTTTGGCGACACCCAGCTGGTCACATTTTTGAATATGCTTGGGCTTGACCGGTTGCGCAATGAAATCGGGCATTTTCCCGATGACGGGAAATATTGCCATAGTGTTTTCGAAAACCTGAAATCGAAACAATTTTCCGTGGCAATCGAGATCGAGGCGAAGCCGGCGGCGAAAAGCCTCGGGCGCATTGACATCCTGCTGCAAATCGGCAACAATCTCCTGATCATCGAAAATAAAATTCTTCACAGCTCGGTGGGCGATATCGAACGACAGATGGATGGCTACGTAAACGATCTTCAAAAGCATCTTCCACTCGAATGCAATCTGGTTCCGGTGGTCATTTTCCCAGCCGGCTACAAGCATCAGTATCAAGGCAAACACTGCGATTGGAGCAATCTGGCTTCGGCTCTGAAAGGCAATCTCGACAAGACTCAAAACATGACGGCTCAAAGCTTTTTGGCCGATTTCTGCGATTACGTAATGGCTGACTACGCCTCCTACGCCAGCGAAGGCGGAACAAGCAAGGCTGAAATGCAGGACTTCGGCGAATTTTTGTCCCAGGCGTCCGGAGGCAGCGAACGGCATTTGGAAATCATTGAAAAAATTTTCGACGCCTGGCGAAAATGCGCGTATTCCGGATTCAACTGCGACAGTCAGGTTTACGACGGTCAGATCATGTACCTGCCTGACCGAAGCGGACGAATGATTTATCCCTTCAAAATTTCGCGCATCGGTTCGCTGATTTTACAGCACAATGCCGTAAAGGGAAATCTTGAAGCCATCTATCGGCAACTTCATGCCGGCCTGGTCGCGGCAAACATATTCGGCCGGGATAAGTCATCCTGTTCAATCGCTTCGTTGGATGAGGAGAAATTGGACAAACTGATCGCGGTTTTTACTGAAACCCGCAGATTGATACAGGGAAACAACGATAACACCATGGAGCAATAAAATGGCAACATGTATCACCTGCGGTGCGGAAATCGAGGGTGCTCAGGCGGTGATGAGCGTCTTTTACTGTGGAGCCTGCCTGAATGCGCAGAATATCGCCAACGCCACCCGAAACGCAGCGGAGATGAATCAAAAAGCGGTAAAAGAGGCCGCAGAACTCGCGGCACGGGAGGCGAATCAACGTCAGGAGGAGGCGTTGAGGGCGCAGCAGAAGATCCATGAGGAATTCATGGACGCCATGGAGCAGGAGCGGCGCCGGGCGGAAGCCGGAGCGGCGGCAAAGGAGTCGCGGGAGAAGCGGCAAAAACAAGCGGAAAAACAATTCAACGATGCCAAATTGCGTTGCATCTGGTGCAAAAAGCCTTATACCTTCCGGAACGACGACGGTTTTTTTGAGTATTGCTCCAAAGTTTGCGCGGCCAAAGAGCTGGAGAAAGAAAACTTAGCCGGTTATGCAAAAAACGCTCCGGCAAATTTAGTGAAGAAACTATGCGAAGCGGTTGCGAATCAGGAATATTTGCGTGCCGTGCTGATTTCCGAAGGTTTGCCGGAATTGCCTCCGGAAGCATCCGCAAAAATCGGCAAAATCCTCTTCTGCGGGCTTGCGGGAGAACCGGATTCCAACCGGGGGCTGACTTTATTGCGTAAGGCGGCCGAAGGCGGCGCAATCGATGCGGTCATGGATGTAAGCGCGATTTTGGCCGATCCGGCCCCGGCGGTCGCCGGGGAGGAGCGCAAAGCGCTGCAGAAATTGACCGATCCGTATTGCAAGGCCGAATACCCGGCAATTTTCAAGAATACGATTCTGTCTGTCCACCGATATGGGACAACCTCGGAAAAAAAGCGTTTGCCGGGGATGATTGACGATTACCTGAACATCGACGCGCACGATCAGGAGATCATTCATATTGCCATCGCAGTTTTATCGGATATGCCGGAAGCTCCGCCTGAAGTGGAGCTGTTTTCGTTTGAGGATAAGACTTTTGCAAAGTATCTGTCAACTCCCGCAACCGAAGGAAATCAACCGCGATTGTCTTCGCTTTTGCGGCAGGTAAAAATCGGCAGCCTTCCTTTATTCCCCCCGGCAGGCATCATCAAACGGCCTGCGGTTGAGGAGGATCTGAAGTTGATATGCCGCTATGCAGTTGTCTTTCTGAAATTTCCGCCCGATTCGACCGAGTGGAAATACGGACTTGGGTTGATGGCGTACGGATTGGGCAAAGAGGAAGGATTTCACGGCTATGACGAAATCATCGTTCCGGAATTATTATGGAGGAGCAAGATTGCCGGGCACAAAGAGCAAGCGCTTCAATGGCATAAGGATTTTGCCGTCACGGAGAGTCGTTACCGGTTGCTTTCCCTTGGATTCCTGGCGGAATATCATCTGAAAAACGCCTCGGAAAAAAGTCAAAAAACAGCCATTGTTTATGCGCAGGATTTCATGAAGTTGAAACGAAAGGATTCGTTGGGGCTTGATTTGATTCACAGCGGTAGGGTCGAACATTATTCCAAAGTGATCAAGTCCTTTCAGAAGAAGATCAGGGAAGCGGAAGAGCAGGCCGCTATGGAAAGGGCAAAAGAACAACGGCGGATTTTAGAGTTGCGCCGGCAACGGAAGCAAGACGAACGCAAGTATGATTTTCAATGTTTTCTGAATCGCTGCCTGCCGTTTCTATTCGCCAAGCCGAAGCCGTTGCCGGAATTCGAATACGATATCAAACAAAAGAGGTCGAAGTGAGCGTTATCACGTGTGAAGGGACGCTTTATTTTTCTCCGCCTGTAAATAACGGCGGAAATTTCTCCATATCGCTTGCATCCTGTGTGGTGTAGGCGTTGAATGGGCGGTCGGCCATGGCGAGCACGTCTTGCAGCAGCGGGCCCAGGTCGATCGGCTCGGGGGCGAGGATCGCCAACAGGTAAACCGGAACGCCTTCCATGATCGCCGGGCACAGCCATGCTTTCCGGATCGCGGGATATTCGGCGCATTTGCGTCTCAGCAAATTTTGCAGGGGAACGGGCACCTGGTCCGGCGGGCCGATTTGAATTGTCATATCTTCGGTCAGCTGGCGTTTGCCGACGGCCTGGGGATGGGCGAGTTTCGGCAGCTTCCATTTGCGCCCGGCTTCCGCATGGGTGAAGCGCAAACTTTTGTCGTCTCCCAGGGTGGCGCGGAACAGCAGGGAAAGTGGCTTGTTGCCTTCATAACGGATCGGAGCGAGGCCGGGAAAAGGAATCTCCCCATCGGATTCCGGCAAAAAATCGTAACGCGACTGGCAGTAGCGGTCGCTGCCCTGGCGCAGACTCAGATCCGGGTGCCAGCGGAAACTGCCGCGCCAGAGCTCCGGCAAATTCCATTGCAGATATGTCGTGCCGAGGTCGCGAGCGAGAACGAAAAGCGGATCGTCATACCTCCCGAAACGCACGTTGTCGTTCCAATCGAGCCAGACATTCCAGTAAAAATATAGCCGGAACAAAGAACAGACCAATATGCCCAGCCCGGCGAGCATCAGCAACGTTACGCCGGATGGATAGATCCCGCGCAGCAGCAGCTGCCAGGAAATATAAATAAAAACCACCAGGGAAAGCGGAATCAAAAGACGTAACCGATTGCGGGTAAGGAATGTAAGGCGGTTCCGGAACCGGTTGATCCGCCCGGTATCGGCGGCGGCGCGCGCGGTTCCGGTTTCGGCGGCGCTTTCGGCAATCAGGTTGACCAACTGCAATGCGACGCGCGTGGCGTCGTTTTGCCGGAAGGTGAGGATTGCGTCGCTGTCGGCATCCTCCCTGAAATCCTCGACGGTATAAATCAACGGATTTTCTTCGTGCAAATCTTCGGCCGATATTGCCCAGGCACCTCCGAATATCACCAGATTGAGTTCAAGATGCAGCTCTTCGGGGGGCGGGATCATGAGGTGCATCCCGCAGATCCGCGTGCTCCCCAAGGTCAGGTACAGCGCCTTCAGCGCCTCCGGCACTTTGGGCAGGGGGCAACGCCGGTCGAACTCTTCGGAACTCATTCCCGGGAATTCCCCGCCATAGGTCTTTTGCAGCGCCAGTTTGTAGTAACCCGGATAATCCACGGTCAGTCCTTTGTGTTTTCGAAAAGCGTTGTGATTGCTTTGCTTACGTTCTCTGCTTCCTCCTTCGGCTTCGAAGGAAGTTCCGGGCGGCGGAGCAAGGCATCCGCCTCCTGCAGAATGGCGGCCAGCATGGCCCGACAGGCAAGGCCGCGGGTGGTGATCCGCCGGAAGAGCCGGCTTTCGCGAAACAAGCCGTATTCGGGCAACTCGTTGCTCAGCCGGAGAATTGCCCGGAAGGCCGCCGGCACATCGTCCTGCCGGGAGTTCCAGAGTTCGTCCGCCTCAATGAACCACACGGAAAATGCGGAGCCGAGGCTGTTCATCAGGCGTTCTTTTCTTTCCGCCGTCAAGGTGGTGCCGTCGTCCCAGATCCGGAGCGCCGCCGAGTCGACCACGACGTTCACCCCGGAAGATTCGATCCGAAGGAACGGGATGGAAATTTTATGTTCGTCCTCCCCATAGATCAGGAGCGATTCCGGGTTGTTGAACCGGATGCAGCAGGTCTTGGCGATATTTGTCAGCTTCGCGGGATCGATATCGTCGCCGGTGTCGATCAAGTAGCCCTTGAAGTGACGCAGGACATTGTTGAAAATCCGTTCTTTATCAACCGGTTCGTTCTCGTGCGGCGCTTCCCAGCGGTCAATCGAATCCTTCCGGATCGCGATGCCGGGCTTCCGGGTGGCGAGAAATTCCGAGTCGATGCGCATCTCCCGGCCATCTTCCAAATACCGCAAACCGCACCGGCCGGAGGCCAGTTTGATTTTGTATTTCACAAACTCCACGATCACCACGCGGGCGGGCGAGTCGATTTTTTTGAATTCATCGAGCATCAGATTGAGCGCCCACCGCTTCGGGCGGTTGCCGGAACCGGAGCCGATGATCGGGAACGCGACGGAGGGAAACCCCTCGCGGTTGACGATTTCCATCGCCGAACGCACCGATTTCCGGACGGAATCTTCCGTCGCCCTCCACCAAAGGTTGATCCCGGCGACATGGATGATTCCCCGGTAGGGCAGTCGCCCGGCGCCGGTCAGCACGGCGCCGCCGAGTGGAATGGCGCCGGCCCGGGCGACCTCCCGGAACGGCGCCAATCCGGCGTGCCGCTTGATCGCCCCGGATACCCCCTGCGGCAGCAGCAGCCACCACGGGATCCAATTGCGGTTCCAGGCATTGACGATCACCGCAACCTCCTGGTCCAGCAGATCGCCCTTGACGATTTCCGGTATGATCATTTGTACTCCGGTATTGAAGGCGCATCCATTTGTCGCCTTCTTGTGATACTATAGCTTGTTTATTCGCGGCATTCAATCATCGGCCGGCTTGTTTTTTGCCGCGAATCATGTATTTTCTGATATGAAGAATGAATTGATCACATTTGACGCGCTGCATGATCTCCAATCCTGCCGGGTGCTTTTCCGCGGGGTTTGGGGCAGCCATGCTTATGGCACCGATACGGCGGAGAGCGACCGGGATATGATGGGGGTGTTCGTGCTGGAGCGCGACCGTTATCTCTCGCTGCTTCCGCCGCCGCTGCAGCTTGCCGATGCGCGCAGCGATATCCGCTATTACTCGCTGCGGAATTATTGCGAGCTGGCGGCCGGGGCGAATCCCAATATCCTCGATTCGCTCTTTCTGCCGGAAGATTGCGAAATTACGGTCACTCCCTATTGGCGGATGCTGCGCGAAAAACGTTCGCTGTTCGTGTCGAAACTGGCGGCCCGCTCCTATTGCGAGTACGCCCTTTCGCAGATCAAAAAGGCGAGGGGGTGCAACAAGCGCGTCCGCAACCCGCAGCCGGAGGAGCCGCCGTCGGCCGGGGAGTTCTGCCGCTTCCTGCCCGCCCGGCACGACGGAATGCCGGGGCGGCCGCTGCGCCCCGGCGAACTTGGGATCGACCTGGCCCGCTGTCACGCCGCGGCGGTGGAACAGAGCCCGGAGCTCTTCCGGCTCTATGATTACGGAGCGGACGCCAAAGGCGTGTTCC
>JAVBSA010000088.1:0-5526 GCA_031556915.1 Victivallis sp. | reverse complement strand
AGCTTCTCGTCGTAATCGCGATCATCGCGATTCTGGCGGGTATGCTTCTCCCGGCCCTGAACCAGGCGCGCGAAAAGGCTCGTCGCATTTCCTGCACCAGCAACCTGAAGCAGGTTGGCCTGGCTCTGGCTCAGTACGGCGGTGACTATGAGGGCCGTCTGCCCAACCTCAACGGCGCTGAGGGTCTCGAAATCCTCCGTTCTACCGGCGTGCTGACCGACTATGCGGTTTACACCTGCCCGTCCACCACCACCAAGTCCAAGAACGGCACCGGCGAGCCCAAGCTCGTCTACACCGGCACCCCCAACGTCGACTACGGCTTTGCCGGCGCTATGATTCTCGGCGATTCCGGCAGATGGGGTCGTGCTGACTCCGGTGTTTGCGCCGACTTCCCTGACGCTGCCGGTGCGGCCGACCGTAACGGTGGCGCCTCGAACCACAATGATTTCGGCAACGTCCTCTTCCTCGGTGGCCATGTGAACGGTTTCGCCGGTGCGAAGTGGTACACCAAGGCCAATCGTGGCTACAGCTACATCTACCCGATCGTTCCGGCCGTGGAACCCTAATCCGGTTCTTGGTTCGGTAAGAAAAGGAGAGGTGCATGCCTCTCCTTTTTTCTTTTCCGGATGTGCTCAATATGAAAGCAGGAAACAAAGAACGGATTGCGGCGGGTGTCCTCCCGGGGGCGCTTCTGTTGGCTTTGCCGCTTGCCTATGGCCGGATATTTCTGGGGGGGGTGCCGTTGTTCGGCGAGGTTTCCGGAACGGATTTTCCGGTTCTGGCGCTGCTCTCCCTCGGGGTTGCCGTCTGGAAATGGCCGGATCTGCTCGCCGCTGCCGCGAAAGACCGGGTGTTCCGGGCGCTGCTGTTCGCTGCGGTTACCGGCGGCGCGATCGTTCTGCTTCAACAGATTTCCTTCGGCTGGAATTTGCGTAATTTCCTGACCGGAGTGTGTTTTTTCTCCGTACCGCTGGCCGGAGTCGCGCTTGGGCGCGAATTGCGGCGCCTTCTGCCCTGGTTTCTGATGATCCTTTTCCTTGCCGACTTTGCCGCAACCATCCAGGACCTGGCCCGAAGCAAGGAAGTGACGGGGCTCTCCGGTAATTGGAACTGGAACTGGACATTGCTCCTGATATCGGTTCCCGCCTTTGCCTTTCTGCTCCCCCGCTCAAAACGTGTTTTGTTTGCGCTACCCGCCATTGTATTGTTTGCCGCGGGTCCGATGCTGTTGTTCCGGTCCAATGCCTCGCGGGCCGCACTCCTCTCCGCCCTGGGCGGGCTGTTGCTGACGGGCCTGTTCGTTTTTCTGCGGAAACGCGACCGGCTGCGGAAGGGGACGATGGCATTTCTTTTCGTTCTTTTATGCGCCGGCTGCATTGCGTTTCTCTGGTGTGCCGGGAGCGGCCTTCTCAACAACTGGATTCCAAACGAGATCCGTACCCGGTTATGGGAGGGGGGCGTCACGCTCGGAAATGAATATTTCCTGTCCGGTGCGGGAGCGGGGCGAATCGAGGGGGCATACACGTCCCGATTGCCGGTAGAGTATTTCGATTCGCTTCATGCGGCGACGCTTCACCCGCACCCGCATAATGAGCTTCTTTTTTACTTTTGTTCGTTCGGAATCTGGGGCGTCGTCTGGTTCCTGCTTCTGGCGGGAGCGCTGTTGCGGAAGGCCGCCGACGGTTTTCCCGGGAAAGCGTTTCTGTGCGGCTGGGCATTTTGCATTCTGCTGATCCACGGCCAGCTCGATGTTATTTTGAATACTCCGCTTGCCGGGGGGCTTTTTCTGTTGCTGGCCGGGATGCTGCTTTCTTTCCGGACTCCCCGGCAAACTTCCGCGCCGAACCGTTTCCGGGAGCTGGGCCGGGCTGTTTTATGGGGGGGAGCGCTGGTGCTTTTCTGCCTGAATCTGCTGAGCGGCCTCTATTGCCGGAGCGGTAAACTCGCCTTGCTTGCCGGAAATGTTGAAAAAGGGTACGGCGATCTCAAGAAAAGCGTCGATTATCTGCCCACGGCGCGAAATCTTTACGCGTTGGGACAAGTGGAGCTGTTCGACCTCAGGAACCCGCCGGCTGCGGCCGAAACGCTGCTGCGGATCGACGGGGAGTTGAAGCAGCCGGGGCATATGCACAGCAACGGCCTGATCGCCCGCGCCCTTGCCGCATCGGGGAAACAGGAAGAATCGCTCGTCTTCTTCGAACGCGAACAGCAGCGCTTCCCGCGAAGCGCGGTCAATATGGGGTTGCATTCCCTGGTGCTCCGCCAATCGGGCCGCGCCGCCGAGGCGGACGAGCTGGAGAAACGCTGGCTCGAACTGATGACGCAGAAGGGATTCCGGCCGGAGGAGTTCCGGACACTCCTGCTGGAACAGGAGTTGGACGACAGCCCCAATCACCGCCGGATCTATTTTGAAACCAGACGAAAATAATACGATATGAATTTGAATGATGTGATTCTCTCCATGCAAGGCTCCTGGCACAGGGAGCTGGCCGCGTTATTGCTTCTCTGGGCAGCCTCTTATGGAATCGGCCTGCCGCTGCTGGAACGGTTCGGCATGCGCCGCAACGGCGGCCGGGGGGCGGGAATCGCCGCCGCTGTGATCGGGTTCGACCTGTTGGCGATTCTTTTCCGGCTGGGGGATTTTGCCGTCATCGCACTATCTCCGGCCTGGCTCTGGTGCATTTTGATTCCGCCCGCTCTTTACGGGGCCTGGCGCTGCGCCGGAGCTTTGCGGGAGCGGGAGAATGCGATTCTTTTCGCCGCCGTGCTGATGCTTGGCGCGTTCACCCTTTCCGCGGCGCTTCTGATCCCTTACACCTGGGACGAGCAATCTTACCAGGCGGCGCTGGCTTACCGTTATCTCGAGGCTGGCTCCACGCGGGTGCTGCTTGACAACCCTTACTCCGCGCTTTCGTCGATGCCGCATTTTCCGATGCTCTGGGGGGTGAAGCTTACCGGGGTCTGTTTCCCCAAGCTCCTGACCTGGAGCAGTTATCTCCTGATTATTCCGCTTTTCTACCTTCTGCTCCGCCGCTTCGGCAGGGGGACGGCGGCGATTCTGACCGGCGTTTTTCTCATCTCCCCGCTCACCGGCGGGATGTGGCGCGAGGTTTATCTGGAATCGTTTATCCTGCTCAATCTTCTGGCGGGATTCTGCGCCGTCGGTATCTTCCGGCGGAAACTTGAAGCGCTGGCGCTGTTCCTCGGGTTTGCCGCCGGATGTTGCGCCGCCGTCAAATTGACCGGGGGAGCGGCTTCCCTGGCGCTGGCGGGGGTGTTCTTCGGCGTGATCGCCCGGGAGGACCGCAAACGGATCTACCGGCTGCTCCTCATTGCCGGGGCGGGGGCGGTGCTGGCCATGATCCCCTTTTATCTGCGGGCGTTTCTGGCGACGGGGAATCCCCTTTATCCCTTCGGAGCCTCGCTGTTGGATCCGGCTTCCGGGGCGGCGGCGGTGGAAGCGTATCACTCCTTGCTGGGACGGAGCCGTTACGGGCTTTCCGGCGTGGCGAGTCTTTTCGGAGCCTGGGTCCTGGTCGCTTTCAAAGGGGAGATCTTCGACGGGATGGTTCTCGGCTGGCAATTCCCGTTGCTCCTGATCCTGGGGAGCGTGGCGCTGTTCCGGCAGGCGCGGCGGCTCAGCTTTCTCAAATGGGCCTTTCTGGGGGGAGTCGCCTTCTATCTTTTCTGGGGGTTGAGTTCGCAGCAGAGCCGGTTTCTGCTGCCGTTTTTCTGTCCGGCGGCTTTTTACGCCGGGGCGGGACTGTGCTTTTTCCGGCGGCGGTACCGCCGCGGCGCCCTGGTGCTTCTGGTGCTGGCTGCGCTGGTCTCGTTCGAGTCCCCGGTCTACCTCAGTTATTGGAACGCCTGGCAGATCGTAAGAACGACGAAACGGGAGCAGCCGGCGCGCTTCCTCGGGCATGCCGGGCGGGATGTGGAGTATGCAAACGCGCTCGACTACGTCAGCCGGAATACGCCGCCCGGTGCGAAGGTGATGATGCTGTTCGATCGCCGGGGGTTGTATATGCCGCGCCGTTACGTTCTGGCGACGCCGTTTTTCCAGGAGGAATTCTTTACGCCGGTTCCCGCCACGGCGGCGGAAGTCCAGGCGGAGATCTCCCGCTGGGGCGCGGACTATCTTTTCGTTGCCGTCGGCGTCAATCCCCGGAATCCAGACCCGCTGCCGGAATACGACGAGGCCAATGAACAGCTTACCCTCCGGCTCCTCGAGTTGGTGAAACGGGGGCGCCTCCTCCAGGAAAAGATGCCGGATGCCGGGCCGTACCTGCTGTTGAAAGTCGTGCATTGAGAGTGTATATTATTGTTTTGATTTACCAACGCGTAACTTTTTATATTCAGGAATCTTATGGATCACAATCTTGCGGTTCGCAGTGAACTTTTGAAAAACACCCGTCAGGTGGTGGTGAAGGCCGGTACCCGTCTGCTGACCAGCCGGGAAGCGGTGGCCGAGTTGGTGGAGGGCATTGCCGCGCTGCGCGAGAAAAACTTGCGCGTGCTCCTGGTGACCTCCGGGGCGGTGGGGATGGGGATGAAGGCGCTGGAGCTCAAACGCCGTCCGAAAGAACTGTCCATGGTCCAGGCGCTCGCGGCGATCGGCCAGAACAAGTTGATGGCGATATATGAGGATGAATGCAGCAAGCGCGGCTTTAAAACGGCGCAGCTGCTGCTGACCGCCGCCGATTTGCGCAACCGCGAGCGTTATCTCAACGTGATGAATTGCATCAACGCTCTCTGGGACGCCAATGTGCTGCCGATCGTCAATGAGAACGACTCGGTTTCAGTTGATGAGCTCAAGTTCGGCGACAACGACACGCTGGCGGGAATGCTCGCCTCGCTCACCGATTCGCAATTGACCGTCATTCTCACGACGGAAGAGGGGTTGCGCGAGCGCGACGCCGAGGGGAATCTGGCCGGGCGGATTTCGGTGGTCGAAAAACTCTCCGACGGAATCCGGGCGATGGCGGGGGGAACCGACAATTCTGAATTCTCCATCGGCGGCATGAGTTCCAAGCTTCGCGCAGCTGAGATCGTCACGGTGGCGGGGGAATATCTCTGGATCGCCGACGGGCGCGTCAAGGGGATCATCCATCAAATTCTTGCCGGCGAAGATGTGGGAACCGTATTCATGCCCCGCAGCCGCCGGATACCGGGCCGCAAGCGTTGGATCAGCTTTTTCAGCAAGCTCTCGGGCACGGTGATGGTCGATGCCGGGGCGGCGAAAGCGGTTGCCGGCGAGGGGCGGAGCCTCCTGCCGTCGGGGATGCGCTTTGTATCGGGCGTGTTCCGCCGCGGCGACACGGTCGAGGTGGTGGGGCCCGATTGCGTTCCCCTGGCGCGCGGGCTGGTCAACTTCGACTCGACGGATTGCCTCCGCATCTGCGGCAAGAGCACGGCGGAGATTCACGAAATTCTGGGCGCCGACGTGGATAAGGAATTGATCCACCGGGACAATCTTTCTTTGCTTGATTCATGAACATTCACATCAAGACTTACGGCTGCCAGATG
>JAVBSA010000642.1:0-3747 GCA_031556915.1 Victivallis sp. | reverse complement strand
ACGACGAGGTCGAATTCCGTCGCGCCGCCGAGCTCCGCTTCGACCGGGACTCCGCCGTCCCCATAGCGGACCGGCGGTGCGGCGGCGACGGTTCTGCCGCCGATTTCAACCGAAAACAGGGCCGGCTTGATCCGGTCGCGGCCGCCGCCCGTCGCGGCGTTCCGTTCGATCCCGGCCACCGCGCGAAACCGGCGCAACGGCTCCTGCGAAGTCACCCGGATCCGGCTCGGCGAATGGGTTCCGAATCCATAGCCATACTCTTTATCCCCGACCTTGAGCGGCCCGGACCTCACCAGATTGACGCCGTAAGCAAGCGTTCCCCACCCCTGGCCGAGCGACACGCAGCGGCAGGGAGAGCCGGCGCCTTCCGCAAATTCCCGCAAAACTCCGATATCCATAAAAAATCCTCCGTATGATTGCTTATTAATGATGCATCACATTTGCAATTTCCGGAATGCAAGATATTGTTTAATCTATGTAAAAAATCACTTTTTTAATTATATTACGGCTGAATATCATGGAAGAAATCGAAAATACATCACTGGACTTCGAGTTTCTGGATGGCGGCGTCACGCCGGTGGAATGCGGTCACGACACCGGAATCCGCCGCTTCCCGTTCCACGTTCTCGTCAACAATGACGGGATGTCGAGCCGGGCGGAACGCGAAAAAAGCACCGTTTTCGTGGAGGACAACGAAAGCTACCTCGTCCGGAGAAACGAAACGCACCGGCTGCGGACCGTCACGGGAGAACGCCCCGTTTCGGTCTGGTGCCACTTCAGGATCACCCTGTTGCACAGCATGGATTTTCTCGATTTCTTCGAGCTGCCGGAGAAGTTCACGCAACCCCAAAGCACCCGGATCCGGGAGGCGTGCCGCGCGCTCGTCGCCGATCCGCCCCCGCCGTCGCCAGGACGGCGGTTGACCTGCCGCAAAACCGCCCGCCTGCAACAGGTCGAAACGCACACCACCGCAAGCCCCGAACCGCAGGATGCGTTTGAACGGTTCGACCAACTCCGGCGGATCGCGCCGGCGCTCGGCTTCATGAACCGCAACCTCGTCGGAGCATACCGGCTCGAAGAGGCGGCCGCCCGCGCGAATCTGTCGGAATCGCGTTTCACCGTGCTGTTCAAACAGGCGCTTGACTCTTCGCCGGGAGCCTACTGGCAATCGCTGCGGCTGCGCCGGGCGCACGAACTCCTGAGCGGCGGTTCAACCCCGGCGGAAACCGCCGCCGAACTCGGCTTCTACGACGTCTTTCATTTCAGCCGCAGCTTCAAGCGCCAATTCGGCGTAACGCCGGCGGAGTATCTGCGCCGGCGCCGCGAACGGACCTTGCCGTTTTGACTTGCAAATTTCATTTTTTGTGCTATATTCTTTTGTTTTAGAGAAGAGAAGCCTTATTCCAGTTACTTGCTTTGTGGAATCGGTCGTTTTCAGGGTCCGGGAACTGTTTCCCGGGAATTGACAACGGGATTCCGCAAGTCGCGGGCAGACGGCCCGGCCGGATGACAGTCCTTTTCTTCCGAATTCAAAAGCCAAACGAAAAGGATTTTATCATGGCTGAAGAAAAAATTGTGTTCGCCTTCGACGGCGAACGGGAAATGGAAATTTCCACCGGCAAAATGGCCAACCTCGCCAACGGCGCCTGTCTCGTCCGCCTCGGCGACACCATCGTTCTCGCCGCCGCCTGTTCCGGCGCGCCGCGCGAAGGCACCGACTTCTTCCCGCTCCAGGTCGATTACCGCGAAAAGTATTCCGCCACGGGCAAGTTCCCCGGCGGCTACATCAAGCGCGAAGGCCGCCCCTCCACCAAGGAGATCCTGACCTGCCGCATGACCGACCGCCCCATCCGTCCGCTCTTCCCCAAGGGCTTCTTCCACGAAGTCCAGATCAGCTGCGTGCTGCTCTCGGCGGACGGCGTCAATGAACCCGACGTTCTCTCGATGCTGGCGGCTTCGGCCTCGCTCATGCTCTCCGACCTGCCCTTCGACGGCCCCATCGGCGCCGTCCGCATCGGGCTGGTCGACGGCAAGCTCATCGTCAACCCGACCCGTGCGGAAATGGCCAAGAGCAAGCTCGAATTGGTCTACTCCGGCCGCCCCGACCAGGTCATCATGATCGAAGGCGAAGCCGATTTCGTCAGCGAAGAGCTGATGAAGGAAGCCATGTACCTCGCCAACGAAGCGGTCAAAAAACAGTGCGCCGCCCAGGTCGAACTGGCGAAAAAAGCCGGTCGCGCCAAGAAAGAATACAAGCTCTTCCTCGTGCCCGACGAAATGACCGCGGCCGTGAAGAACTTCTGCAGTGCAACCATCGAAACCGTCTGCACCATCCCGGGCAAAGAAGACCGCCTGGTCGCCATGGATGAACTCCGTGCTTCGATGCGCGAAACCCTCCGCCCCCAGTTCGCCGACATGACCGACTTCAACTACGGCTTCATGACCGCGATCGCCTTTGACGATCTTGTTTCGGAAACCACCCGCAATCTGATTCTCGTCAAACAGTTCCGCCCCGACGGGCGCTCGACCACCGACATCCGCCAGCTCTCGGCCGAAGTCGGCGTTCTCCCCGTCGTTCACGGCAGCGCGCTCTTCGCCCGCGGCGAGACCCAGGGCCTCATCATCGCGACCCTCGGCAACGAAAAGGACGCGCAGGAAGAAGACGACCTCACCGGCCCCGCCGGCAGCTTCATCAATAAGCGCTTCTATCTGCACTACAACTTCCCGAACTTCAGCGTCGGCGAAGTCGGCCGCATCACCGGCCCCGGACGCCGCGAAATCGGCCACGGCAACCTCGCCGAACGCTCGGTTTCGAAGGTTGTTCCGGCGGACTTCCCCTACGTCGTCCGCTGCGTGTCGGAGATCATGAGCTCCAACGGCTCGACCTCGATGGCCTCGGTCTGCGGCGCCTCCCTCGCGCTGATGGATGCCGGCGTGCCCATCACCGCCCCCGTGGCCGGCATCAGCTGCGGCCTCGTCACCGGCGATGACGGCAAGCGCCTCCTCCTCACCGACATCATCGGTGCGGAAGACCACTTCGGCGACATGGACTTCAAGGTCTGCGGCACCCGCGACGGAATCACCGGATTCCAGCTCGACCTCAAGCTCCCGGGCATTCCGATCGACCTGCTCTGCGAAGGCATGGAACGCAACCGCATCGCCCGCATGAAGATCCTCGACGTCATGGAAGCATGCATCCCCGCGCCGCGCCCGGAAATCTCCGAACGCGCCCCGCGCCTCGAAGTCGTCAAGATCAATCCGGAGAAGATCGGAGCCCTCATCGGCCCCGGCGGCAAAAATATCCGCGCCATCACCGAAGAAACCGGCACCTCGATCGATATCTCGGACGACGGCACCGTCAAAATCATGGCGCCCGACAAGGAACACCTCGAAGCCGCCAAAGCACGCATCTCCGGATGCACCGCGGAACCGGAAATCGGCAAGATCTATCGCGGCAAAGTCGTCACCGTCCGTGACTTCGGCGCTTTCGTCGAAATCATGCCCGGAGTCGAAGGCCTGCTCCACATTTCGGCCCTCGCCGATTATCGCGTCAACAAAGTGACCGACATCTGCAACGAAGGCGATTTCGTCTCGGTGAAAGTGATGGATCTCGATCCCTCCACCGGCAAAATCAGCCTCAGCCGCAAGGCCGCCCTCAAAGAGATGGGCGAATAAGAATCGTGGGAACAAGAGGAGGCGCTTCGCCCTCCTCTTGACTCCTCCAGAGCGGCAAGGTGCCGCCGCCAA
>JAVBSA010000073.1:0-6198 GCA_031556915.1 Victivallis sp. | reverse complement strand
GGGAGGAGTCGCTGGCGGAACTCGCGGCGATCGACCCTGAGATGGAACTCGTTCCCGCCGCCTTCCAGGCCCCCGGAGCGGAGTGCTTCGACCTCTATTTCACCGGAATCGGCGGCGCGCGGGTCCACGCGAAGCTGCTGCGCCCGGCGAATCCCAAAGGCAAACACCCGGCCGTGGTGCAGTTCCACGGTTACTCCGGCAACGCCGGCGACTGGTCGGACAAGCTCAACTATGTTTCAGCCGGATACACCATCGCCTCGCTCGACGCGCGCGGCCAGGGCGGACTCTCCGAAGACCTGACGCCGGTTCGCGGAACCACCCTCAAAGGACACATCATCCGCGGCCTCGACGACCCGGCCCCGAAGAATCTGCTCTTCCGCGCCATCTACCTCGACACCGCCCGCCTCGCCTATCTGGTGATGGGAATGGATGATGTGGACGCCTCCCGTGTCGGCGCCTTCGGCGGCTCGCAGGGCGGCGGGCTCACGCTCGCCTGTGCCGGCTTGGGTCCGGAACTCAACCGCGCGGCCCCCGTCTTCCCGTTCCTCTCGGATTACCGCCGGGTCTGGAACATGGACCTCGCCAAAGCCGCGTATGAGGAACTGCAATATTATTTCCGCCTGTTCGACCCCACCCACGCGCGGGAGGAAGAGGTATTCACCCGCCTCGGATACATCGACGTGCAGAACCTCGCCCCCCGCGTCAAGGCGCGCATCCTGATGGCGACCGGCATGATGGACACCGTCTGCCCGCCCTCGACCCAGGTCGCCGCCTACAACAAGCTCAACGCCCCCAAGGACATTGTGATCTACCCGGATTTCGGGCATGAGGGATTGCCGGGACACAACGACCGGATCTTCCGTTTCATGATGGAGATGGCGGACTGACCGATGGAAGAATCGATCCGAAAACTGATCGCCGGATTCCACAGCTTCCGGGACGCCTGGTTCGCCGGGGATTCCGAGCTGTTCGACCAATTGCGCCGGGGGCAGCGCCCCAAGGCGTGCATCATCGCCTGTTCCGACTCGCGGGTCGATCCGGCGCTCCTGATGCAGTGCGATCCGGGCGATCTTTTCGTGATCCGCAACGTGGCGAACCTGGTTCCGCCCTGTGAACACGGCGGGACCTATCACGGCGTCAGCGCCGCGCTGGAATACGCGGTCCGGGAGCTTGAGGTGGAGCATGTGATTCTGCTCGGACACTCCGACTGCGGCGGAATCCGGGCGCTGATGACACAGACGAGCCCCGCTCCCCGCGGAGGGTTCCTCGCCAGCTGGCTCAGTTTGGCCGCGCGGGCAAAAGAAGCGGTGGAGTTCTCAATGAAAGACGCCCCCGAACGGACGCGCTGCCGCGCCTGCGAAGAGGCGTCGCTGATCCTCGGGCTGGAAAATCTCCTGACGTTCCCGTGGATCAAAAGCCGGGTCGACGCCGGCGCCCTTTCGCTCCATGCCTGGTATTTCCATATGAGCGACGGGCGGCTTTATCATTACGACCGGGAACGCCAGGGGTTCTTCCGGCTCAACAACCCCTTACCGGAGGATGAAAATGAGTGAAGAATTGCAGAACCTCACCTTTGAAGCGGCCCTCGAACAATTGGAAAACCTGGTCGCGCGGATGGAGAACGGCCAGCTCCCACTGGAGGAGCTGATGAAGAATTTCGAACAGGGCAGTGAACTGGCCAAAGTCTGCCGCACCCGGCTCGACGCGCTGGAACGCAAGATCGAAGTCCTGACCCGCGACGACGGCGCCGAAGGCGAATACCGCGACTTCGACGACCCCGCCCCCGACCGCAACAACGCACCGCCCTTCTGATGATCAAGACGAAGCTGCTGAAATCCTTTGTCCCGATTGCGTTATTGCTGACGCAGCAGCTCTGCCTCTGCCTTGTGCTCTGCAACGCGCTTCACGAGCATCGCCAGGCGGACGAGTCCGCTTTTCACCAGGCGACGCAGACGGTTCCCGCCGGAGACTGCGACGAAACGCAGCACATTGAGAAATGCGATAAAGAAAAACTCAACCGGGTCGGCGATTCGCAGGATGTGATTCCCGCCGCGCCGGCGCTGCCCGAAAAATTCTGCCTTTTCGCTTACCCGCCCGCAAGCTGCCCGGAAAAACCGGAGCCGGACCTGCGGGAAAAAATATTCTTGCAGCTTCATATCTTACGCTGTTGAGCTCCGGTCGTCAAAAGGGCTTTTCACGCCCGTTTTTCCGACACGATTGTTCACAAAAATAAGATGGAAATGCAAATGAAACCATTGTCCCGAACTTTGTTGGCCGCGTTTTTAACCTGTGGATTCCTCTACGCGGCGGATGACCACGATCACGAAGGCGAAGACAAACCCGCCGTTGAAATAACCGCAAAGCAGCGTCAGCTGCTCGATCTGGCAATCACCCCCGCTGCAACCGGCAGTTTGGATCACATGTTCCAGCTGCCCGGAGAAATCCAGCTGAACATGGACCGCACCGCCAACCTGATGCCGCGGATGCCCGGTTTCGTGACCGACGTCCCGGTGTCGGAGGGCGACCTGGTCAAAAAAGGCCAGGTCCTGGCCAGGATCACCAGCCACAAACTCGGGGAATATTTCTCCGATTACTACATCGCGCTGGAACAGGAAAAGATCACGAAGACCGAGCTTGAAATGGCTCAGAAACTGTACGATCAGAAGAGCATGTCGCAGAAGGATTTTTTACGCTATCGGAAAGACCACGCCGATGCGGTCGTCGCGCGCGAACGGGCCGACATCATGCTCAAATCGCTGAACCTCGACGGCGACCACACCGGGCATACGACCGATTCGGAATTGGTGTGCACCTTGTATGAAGTAAAAGCCCCCTGGGACGGCACGGTGCTCAAAAAAGATGTGACCGTCGGGGAAAATTTCGCCGAGGACAACACCAAAGTGATCTTCGTCGTCAGCGACCTGTCGCAGCCGCACCTGGACCTGCGGGCGGATGAAACGGAGATTTCCCGAATCGTAAAGGGAATGCCCGTCGATATCAAAGGCATCGGTTCCTACAAGGGCAAAGTCATTTATGTGGCCCCGGTCATCGACGAGGCCACCCGCACCGGGCTGGTCCGGGTCGCGATCGAAAACCCCGACGCCAACGCCAGGCCCGGTTCCTTCGCTACCGGAACCGTCCGGCTTTCCGGCGGCGGCGACTCGGTTCTCGTGCCTGCGGAAGCCGTTCAACTGATCGGCGGCGAAACCGTGGTTTTCGTTCCCGTTTCGGACGGATTTTCGCCGCGGGACGTAAAACCAGGCAAAAGCGGGAACGGCTATACGCAGGTTCTCGACGGTCTTCATGCCGGTGAAAAATACGTTTCCCATGGAGCTTTCGGCCTCAAGGCGATCCTGATGGCCAGCGGCATGGTCGGCGACGGACACGGACATTGATTATGAAAAAAATGATTGAATTGATTCTGCACGTAAGATGGCTGATCGTCATCCTGATGTTCGGCGTCATCGGTTACGGCATCTACTGTTACCGCGAAATTCCGCGGGACGCCTTCCCCGATATCAGCCCGGTGATGGTGCCGATTTTCGCCGAAGTGCCCGGCCTCGCCGCCGAAGAGGTGGAGCTGATGGTGGTTCAACCCATCGAAACCGCCATCAGCGGTTTGCCCGGCGTGGAGCAGGTGAAATCCACTTCCGGCTTCGGGATGGGGGTCATCTATGTCTATTTCGACGATTCGGTGAATATCTATTTCGCCCGGCAATTGGTCGCCGAGCGGTTGAGTTCGGCGGAAGCATTGCTGCCGCCGGGAACGCCGAAACCGGAACTCGGGCCGATTTCAACCGGTCTCGGGCAGGTTTTCATCTATTATCTCCAGGCCGATAAAGCCGAGGTCGACACCGAGGGCAAGGAGCTGAATGCTTATTTGCGGGAGTTGAACGATTTTCTCGTCAAACGCCAACTTCAGACGGTTCAAGGGGTGACGGCCATTCTCTCCATGGGCGGGCACGTCCTGCAGTATCAGATTCAGCTCGATCCGCAGCAGATGCGCCGCTACGACGTCACGATAGAGGAAATCGTGAGCGCCGTCCAGGAAAACAACCGCAACGTCGGCGGCCAGTATGTGGAAATCGGCTCCGAGGAATACCTGATCCGCGGCATCGGCATGCTGGAAAATCTCGACGACATCCGCGCGCTGACCGTGAAGGAGCGCGACGGCATCCCCGTCCGCCTCGCCCAGGTGGCCGCGGTGGAATACGGGCCGGACATCCGCCGCGGGGTCGTCACCCGCAACGGCGAAGAGGAGGTCGTGGCCGGAATCGTCCTCAAACTCTACGGCGAAAACACCTCCAAGGTGATCGCAGCATTGCATCAAAAGCTCGAATCCGTACAGCAGAGCCTGCCGAAAGGCGTTTCGATCGTACCCTATTACGATCAGGCGGACCTGGTGGACAATGCGGGCAAAACCGTCGCCGACGCCCTGCTTCAGGGAATCATCCTGGTAATCGCGGTGCTCGCCATCGCTTTCTGGAACTTCCGCGCGTCGCTGATCGTGGCGCTGTCGATGCCGTTCTGCGCCGCCGTCGCCATCATCGGGCTTTACTGGAGCGGGCAATCGACCAACCTGATGTCGCTCGGCGGCATCGCCATCGCGCTCGGGATGCTGGTCGACGGCTCCATTGTGGTGACCGAAAACATCGTACGCAACCTGGGCGACCGCAAAAACAAAGGGAAGAACCGCCTTGAAATCATCGTCGCGTCAACCGAGGTGATGGTGCGCCCGATCGCGTTCGCGCTTCTCATCATCATCGCCGTCTTCATCCCGATCTTCCTGTTCGAGGGGGTTGAGGGAAAACTGTTCCGGCCGCTCGCGTCGACGATCGTCATGGCGCTGGCGGCGTCGATCGTGGCGGCGGTGGTCACTTCGGTCGCCCTGGGCGCGCTGCTGCTGAAAGCCTCGGAGAAAAACGAGCGCAGGACGGAAAAAACGCTCGGTTTCATCCGTAAAATCTATGCCCCGGTATTGATTATGGCGATCAAATTCCGCTATGTCATGTTTGTGCTGGTGTTCGCGGCGCTGATCGGGAGCATCTTCATCCTGGGCAAGGTCGGCCGCGAATTCATCCCGACGCTCGAAGAGGGAACCATCGTGGTCACCGTGACCATGGCGCCCTCCATCGGCCTCTCCGAATCGGAGAGGATCGTGCGCAAGCTCGAGAAGATCATCATTCAACACCCGGAAGTCGCCGAGACGATTTCGCGGATCGGCCGGCCGGAGGCGGGCAGCCACCCCCACCCGGTCAACTTCGCGGAGATCCAGGTCGCGTTAAAGCAGGAAAAAGGCAAATCCGTCGGCGCGGAAGCGCGCGAGAAAATCGTGGCGGCATTGCGCGAGGAACTCAACGGCTATCCCGGCGTGACGATGAACTTCTCGCAGCCGATCCAGAATGCGTTCGACGAGCTCCTCTCCGGGGCCCGGACCTATTTCTCGCTGAAAGTCTATGGGGAGAACACGGAAATCCTGCGCCGGAAGGCCGAAGAGATCCGCGAAGCCGTTTCCGCCGTTCCGGGCGTCGTCGACCTGGCGGCGGAGCAGAACTTCGGCCAGCCCCAACTTCAGATCAACCTCGACCGGAAAGCGATGTCGCGCCTCGGCGTCAACGGTTCGGAGGTGATGAAGATCGTCGAGAGCGCGCTGGGCGGCGAAAATATCGGCGTCATTTACCAGGATACCCGCCGCTACGACATCAACGTCCGCCTGGCGGAGGAGTTCCGGAAATCGCCGGAGGCGATCGGCAAGCTGAAATTCAAATCGAATTCCGGCCGTTACATCGAACTCGGCCGCATCGCCTCGATCAAAATAACCGAAGGGCCGATTCAGATCAACCGCGAAAAAATCCAGCGCCGCTGGACGATTTTCGGCAATATCTCCGGCCGCGCCCCCAGTGAAATCGTAACGGACATGCGCAAAGTCATTGCGGAAAAGGTGGAGCTCCCCCCGGGTTACTCCGTGGAGTTCGGCGGCCAGTTCGAGAACCAGGAACGCGCCATGCAGCGTTTGTACCTTGTGGTTCCGATCGTCATCGCGCTGATATTCCTCCTGCTCTGCATGGCGTTCAGTTCGCTCCGAAACAGCATCACGGCCATCGTCAACGTGCCTTTGGCGCTGATCGGCGGAGTCATCGGCCTGGCGGCCATGGATCAATTGCTGTCGGTCCCGGCGGCGGTGGGGTTCATCGTCGG
>JAVBSA010000051.1:0-8073 GCA_031556915.1 Victivallis sp. | reverse complement strand
CGCTTGGTTGTCAGGTGCTTGTGAAAAAACGCAGCTTCACCCAATAGGTGAAGCGAGGCATTTTCGCAAGTACATGGCGGCCAATGGACAGTGCCGATTGCCGTAAATTTCTTCACGGATCCAGGATGAAGAGTATTGACCAAATGATACAAATAGGCCGCGGCCATTTCAAAAAGATCAGTATGCAGAAAAATGCCGTCATAGGTAGCTTCCGGCATTCCAATCGCAGATTTCAGAAGCGGCAGTTCACGCGTCCCCGCCGCACCGCCGAAATGTTCGATCTGATACCGGTGAACCTCGAGGGTGTCAGCGAGCGTCAGGGAATCCGGTTCCGGCGTCATTTGGCAAGCTCCTTGAACGATCCGGCGTAACGCCTGCCGATTTTTTCAATCGACCGGCGCATCCGGGCGTTCCTGTCTTCTTCCACCTGCGGTTTGGCGGCGGAGGTTTCCGGCCGCCCGATCCCCCGGGCGGCGTCGTCCTCGCGTGTCATCGGCTCTTCGGTCATGGCCCCCCTCTTTGCACCGGATCAGAAGGTATTTTCTTTGCCCGGAAAGGTTTTGCCGCGCACTTCGGCGGCGTAGGCGGCGATTGCTTCGCGGGTGAGACGGCCGAGCTCGGCATAGCGTTTGGCGTGTTTCGGCGTGAACTCCTCGAAGACCCCGAGAAGATCGTTCAACACCTGTACCTGGCCGTCGCAGTCGACGCCGGAACCGATGCCGATGGTCGGAATCGCAAGATTCTCCGAAAGCATTCTGCCGACTTCACCCGGCATGCATTCCAGCACGATCGCAAAAGCGCCCGCCTCTTCGAAGGCTCTGGCGTCCTTCAGCAGCCGTTCGGCGTCTTCCGCTGTTTTGCCGGTGATTTTGTATCCGCCCGCGGTCATGATGCGCTGCGGCAGCAACCCGATGTGGGGAAGAACCGGAATTCCGCAGCCGACCAGCTTCGCAGCCAGCGGAGCCCATTCCGCACCGCCTTCGAGCTTCACCGCGTCGGCCCCAGCCTCTTTCATGGCGCGCGCCGCGTTGCGGAGCGCATCCTCCGCCGAAATCTGGTAGCTCATAAAGGGCATATCGAAAATCATGAATGCCTCCGGCGCGCCGCGGCGGACCGCTTTGGCCAGGAACAGCATCTCTTCCATGCTCACCGGGAGCGTATTGTCATAACCGAGCATGGTCATCGCCAGCGAATCGCCGACCAGCAGCGCATCGACCCCGGCCGCATGGCAGGCAGCCGCGGAGGGGGCGTCATAGCAGGTCACCATAACGATCTTCTCGGCGCTTTCCTTGCGTTTCCGGAACGTGCCGACGTTGATTTTTTTTCTGACCATAATGTTTCCCTCCTGATGTCAATTCATATAATATGCCTGTCCCGGAGCGTTTTTTCAAGGCCTGACAGAAAAAAGCGATTTTGTTGGAACAGCTCTTGCTTTTTGTATTAGTTTGATTCATAATATTAGTAACACAGAAAACAAGACTGCAAATACAGGAGATGTCATGAACACGATCCCGAATCTGCAACCGCGCCAGAAGCGCCGGAATCTGATCGAACGGCTGCGGCAGCAAATCATCTCCGGCGAGTTCCCGCCCGGCACCCCCTTCCCGACTTACGAGACCCTGGAGAAAACGGTCGGCACCAGCCGCAGCACCCTTCAATATGCCATCGGCCAATTGCAGCAGACCGGGTATTTGCAGGGATTCGAGCGGCGCAACATCATGGTACCCGAACATCTGCCCTGCCACTCGCGGTTTGCCCTTCTGTTTGAAACCCATGAAAGCGACAATAAGTTCTGGACGAAACTGGAAACAGCCTCCCACTTCACCCGGGAACCGCTTTCGGTGCGGACATTCCGCAATATCAGCGATGCGGAGAATACCGAACGGCATATTCTTGAAGAAGCGCTGTACTCGCTGGAGATCGGCGGCTGCATCTTCACCTTTTTGCCCGAGGGGGAATGGGCGGGCGGCCTGGTGGAAGACAGGCGGATTCCCAAAGTGATTTTCTCCAACCGCGACTGGAAGAACAATGAGTCGGTCATCAATCTCCTGTTCGATTTCGATGCCTTGACCCGCATGGCCGCCGAGGAGTTCCTCCGGCGCGGCGTCAAACGGGCAGCGGTCATCGCCATGGGCAAACAGCGCGGAGAATCGACTTTCACCGCCGCCGCCGAGAAGCTGGGCCTCGAAGTGCCTCCTTACCTGATTCACGCCATCCCCGACAACTACCGCGAAAACGCAGCGAACCTGATGGAACTCCTGGCGCACCTGCCGCCGGAATCGCGCCCGCAGGGAGTCTTCGTCAACGACGAAAACCTGCTCGAGCACCTTATGCGCGGGCTGGTGACGGTCCCCCCGGAGAAACGGCAGGGAATCGAAATCATCTCCCACGCCAACTTCCCCGAAAAAAACGTCCTGCCCCTGCCCGCTCTCCGGATCGGGTTCGACGCGGAAAAAATGGTCCGCAACTCCTGCGAAGCCCTGGCCGAATGGCACCGGAGCGGCAAGCGGGAACCGATCCTGGCCACCCCCCAATGGGAGAATGAAATCCGATGAAAACCTTTCTTTTTCTTTGCACAGGAGTTTTTCTTATGAGCTTCCCCTTTGCCGCCGGCGCCGGCGAGAGCGATTCCCCGGTCATCTTCTGGGCCCATTACATGCCGATGATGCCGCGCGGCGAATTGCATGCGAACCATCACATCGGCGGCAACGCGGATGTGTTCCCCTTCCTCTCCCAGGCGGGCACGCTGAAAGAGCACTACGCGGAAGATCTCCGGCACGCCATGGAGAGCGGAATCAACGGCTTCCAATTCCTCGTCAACGTTCCCGACGCCGCTTACCTGGCGGCCGCCGAGTTCGAAAAGGAGACCGGGAAGCGCTTCTACATCACCCCGGAATGGTGCGCACTCGGCGAAAACACCGAAAAAGCGTGTGCCAAAATCGCCGCCTTCATCACCAAATACCGCGACAATCCCCACATCCCCCGGCAAAACGGGCGGCAGATCCACTTTCTCTACGGCCAGCAGAAATGGCTCGGAGCAGGCAATGTGTTCGACGCCCCCGGCCTGCCCGCCGCTCAACGGCGCATCCTGGAACTGTGCGGCGAAACTCCGCTGATGATCCAGACGATCGACTCGATCGCGGCGACGCTGCTCGACCGGCCCGAACTCCGATACCGGGCGCTCCCCGCCTTCGAACAACTGAAACCGGGCGAAGTGCGCTATATCGCCGAAACGAACTGGGACGGCGTGACCGGCCTGAACAGCGGAGCGAACATCCGGCGCGAAGACGCGGAACGGATCCTCCAACGGGCGGCGGAACGGCCGGGCTTCCTCTTCGTCCCCTCGATCCGCACCATGTACGACAGTTCCAACCGCAGTTTCCAGGCGATCCTCTGCCGCGGCCAGGGAATCCGCGTGCTGCGCAACGACCTGCGGATGTGGGTCGCCCTCGGCAGCCGCCAATTCACCTTCTCAACCTGGAACGACGTCAATGAAACCATGCTGCTGCCTTCCTCCCGCAACGTCTGGGGAGCCAATGAGATCATCCGCTTCTACCACGACCTGGCCGCGACGGGACGCTCCACCTTTGCGGAACCCAAATTCGTCGTCTCCTATCCGCCGGAAGCGCTTCTCGGCGACCAGTTGTTCTTTCAATGCCTGCTGCTGCCGGAGAGGGATTGCCGGAGCAATGACTTCGCGGTCAATGTGGAGTTCCGCAACCTCGCCGGCCAAGTGGCCTGCCGCGGCGGATTCCTTCTGAACGGAAACGGCGGAACAGCCGACGACCTGGGGGAATTCCGGATCGACACCTCGGATTTCCCGGTGGAGGACATGGTGCTTCAGCCTTACGTCTCCATCCGCCGCATCGATAAGACTTCGGGGGAATCCCGGCAGATTTACAATAAACTGCGCCTGGCGCCGATGCGGATCCGGGCCAATAAGCTGCATTATTTCAACCCTTACAGCATTGCGCTCGACCATGTCGTGAACGCGCCGGATTTCGAGCTGGCCCGGCTCGAGGGGCCCGGAGCGCGCTTCGAGCGGCTCGCCTGCGAAATTCCCGGCGCATACACGCGGGTCACGCTTCAGGAGAGCAGCCTGCCGCGCGGAGCATTCCGCGCCGAGGACAAGGCAACCGGAACCGACCGTTATTATCTGCGGCTCCTCGCCGTCGGAGCGGAAATTTCCGCCACCCTTTCCGTCAAAGACGGCACCATTCTCGACAGCAGTTTCAACCACTGGAATCTGGACCGCGCCTTTGAAACCGTCGCGGCCAAATCGGCTCCGGTCCGGATTCCCGCGGCCAAGATGCCGCTGGTCGTTCGGATCGACGGCACGTTCGAAGCGGAAGCCACACTCCAAATCGGCGACCTCCCTCCCCTGGCGCTGAGACTGCGCGAGCTTGCGGACAATCCCCTGACGCTGCCCCTGTCGATCGGCGGCAAGGAGTGCTTTCTTCAGGTTCACCTGACGCTCGACGCGACCGACCCCAATTTGATGTTCCCGGTCACCGCGGGGCGCTACACCCGGCTGATCCCGATGAACAGGGGATTCGAGGGGGAAAGAGTGTTCCACGCCTGGGCTCTCGCCGGCGACAAAATTGCTTACACAAAACCGATTCTGTTGAAAGACCCGGAACGGAAAGGAGAAATGCGCCTCGAATTCATCCGCAGCTACGGCGTCTTCGATGATTTCATCAACGACAGCAGCCCTCACTCCCAGAATCCATTTACGATGGAAAATCTGTGCGTGCGCACGCTGCCGGCAGCCATGATCCCCCACTACCGCCTCGACTTCACCGAAGGCGGCGGCCGGTTCGCCGGGTTCAACGGAACCGCCCAGCAGCTCGGATTCGCCAACGTCGATCCCGCCGCGGACTGGAAGTCGGAGAAAGGCGCGCTGATCCCCGGCGCCAAAGGACTTTTCCTGCGCCCCAAAAGCTGGCCCCACGGCAGTTTCACCGCCATTATGGAAATCAAAATCGATCCGGCCAGGCAGGAAAATCAGCTGCTGCTGGGCGACGGTGAAAACTGGCAGGGGTATTCCGGCACCCCCTATTCCCTCGGAATCGACGCAGAAAACCATCTGGTCGCACGGCGTCAGCTGGCCGGCGACCGGGCAGTCATCCGTTCCGCCGCCCCGCTTGCACCCGGCTGGCACAAGGTGGCGCTGCGCTTTGACCTGCGTTCGCTTTCGCTGTACCTCGACGGGAAGAAAGTCGGCGATGCGCAGTTGCAGACACCGTCGCTGCAAAGAACCCATTCCGTCCCCAAAATCGGCGCTCCGTTCTACGGAGCCATCCGCAGCCTGGAAATTTTCGGTGCCGCCCTCGACGAAAACAATCTCTAATCAGGAGAAACAGCAGATGAAAAAATTTACATTGATCGAGCTTCTGGTCGTTATCGCCATCATCGCCATCCTGGCCGCCATGCTGCTGCCGGCGCTGAACAAGGCGCGCGACTCCGGACGGACGATTTCCTGTTTGAACAACCTCAAGCAGCTCGGCTTGTACCTGAACTTGTATTCCGTCGATTACGAAAGCTACATCCCCGTCAGCGATCCCGCAGTCGCCCAGAAGGCGTGGTTCTGGATCATCCGGGGAGCTTACCCGGACACGTTCCCGCTGACGATGGACTTCAGCAAAAAGCAGGGCCGGAAATTCTGGCATTGTCCTCAAGCTCCCCTGACCGACTGGCTCGACGTCGGTTCGGACGGCGTCTCCGACTACGGCCGGAATTCCCAGTGGGGCCTGCGGCAGCACGCCGACGCAACCAATCCCTCTTACAAAATCAACACATGCGCCAAAAAACCGGCCGAAAAATTCGCCCTGGCCGATATCGAGCTGGAAAACCGGACGATCCTCTACCCTGTTTACCGGCTGCGGCTATACAGCTCGGCGCGCCACCGCGGGGATACCGCGATCAACATGCTCTTTTTCGACGGGCACGCCAAAACCCGGCTCGACCTCAACGATATCGTTCGCTGGGGCGAAAACAGCTGGGGAACCTACAACGGCTCCGTCCTGACCAACCGCGCACCGTGGAACTGAAACCATGAAAAAATTTACCTTCATTGAATTGCTTGTCGTTGTCGCCGTCGTCGCCATCCTGGCCGGAATGATCCTGCCGGCCCTGGCGGCGGAACGGAATGCGAAAACCGTCGCTTGCTCCGACAATTTGCGCCGGCTCGGCGGACAGGTCGGCGCTTACGCGGCGGATTTCGACGGGTTCATCCCGACCGACGGAATTGCAATCCCCTCCTCCAAACCAAAAGGCTGGTTCTGGATTCTGTCGGCCGCCTACCCGGACATGTTCCCGAAAACCCGGGATTTCAGCGCGAAACAGGGCAGGCAATTCTGGCACTGCCCCGAAGCGCCGCTCAGCGACTCGCGCGAAGCCGGGCCCAACGGCCCCTCCGACTACGGCCGGAACTCCCAGTGGGGATTGCGGCAGTTCGCCACCGCGGCCGATCCCTCTTACAAGCTCGACAGCTGCGCGAAAGAACCGGCAAAGAAATTCGTTTTCGCCGACATCGCCTTTCAGGATCGCCCGGTTCTCTATCCGGTTTACCAGCAACGGCTGAAGGATGCGGCGCGGCACGAAGAAAAAAGCGCAATCAACCTGGTTTTCTTCGACAACCACGTCGAAACCCGTTCGGACCTGGAGAATCTGACCCGCTGGGATGAAAACCAGTGGCCGAAATACAACAGCTCCCCGCTGACGGAGCGCGCGCCGTGGAACTAAGGGGATGTTCAAAAATAAGTGATACTTTCTGCCGGTGTCTCGGGGGAGCTTTCGGCTTCGCCGATTCGTTACAAAGCTCTGCGGCTTTGCTCCTCATCGGCAAAACCAAAATCTCTCCCCGATACCCTCGGCGTAAAGTTCCAGTTATTTCTTCACACCCCCTAAGGGAGTCGGCAACAATGATTCGATTTTTTCTTTGTCTTTGTCTTTGTCTTTTTCAGGGAGTTATGGCGGCAACGTTACAGGACGGCGAACCGTTGCGGGTCGTCGCGCTCGGCGGCTCCATCACCCAGGCGGGAGAAGGCTGGGTCGGCGAAGCCCTGCAAAAAGAGTTTCCCCACAGCACAGTCGCCGTGTTCAACGCCGGAATGAGCGCCATGGACAGCCGCCATGCCCTGTTCCGCCTGCAAAACGATGTCATCGACCACGCGCCCGGCCTTGTTTTTATCGAGTTCAGCGTCAATGATGAAAATCGCCCCCGCGAGGAGGTGATCCACTCCATCGAAAGCCTGGTCCGCAGACTGAAAACACTGCCCGATCCCCCCGTTGTCATCATGCTGGAAGCCGCCTCGCAAAACCGGGCCGCGGATGCCGTTGTTCCGCAACGACTGGTGGCCGATCATTACGGGTTGCTCACCATCGACCTTCACAAACAGTTGTCGGCGGAACTGAAAGCCTCCGGCCGGAACTGGAACGATCTCATGACAGATGGCGTTCACCCGAATGCCGCCGGCCACGCCTTTTACGGCAAAGTAATCCTGGAAACATTGCGTTCGCACTCCTTCCATTTCCCCGAAAAAGAGCTCCCCCCGGCGCTCTCCCCCACCCCGCCGGTGCTGGACGGGAAACAGGAAACGCTCCCTCTCGCGGATGGGTGGCGGCGGGAAAATTCCCTGCCCGCCTGGTGGAACCGCTTTTTCCGGGGAGTCATCGCAAGCAATACCGAAGGAAAGGTGCTCACCGTTCCGTTTCGCGGCAGCCGCGTCGGCCTCTTCTACCCTATGTCAACCGATTACGGACACCTGTGCGTCTCTGTGGATGGCAACGAACCGCAAGTGGTAAATCCCGCCTCCCGCGGCGGCTTCGGCTACACCATGCTGGCGGAAAATCTCGCGCCGGGTGAACATCTGCTCCATCTGGTCATTCCGAAAAGCGCGGCCGGCAAGGCGGGCGTCAAACTCGGCTATCTCCGGACCGACGGAAACGGCGGAGTTTCCGCCCCGCAGGGACCGTGGAACCGGGATAGAATGGCCGCGCTCGAAACTCCTTACCTGTCAAGCAACCTCTTTTCCTGGCGGCCGGCGGAGGGGGAGGATCTGGATGCGCTCC